>CAZMWI010000052.1:0-3358 GCA_964569945.1 uncultured Ignavibacteriaceae bacterium | reverse complement strand
GACGGAATATTCAAATATTATATAGTATTGATTCTTAATTGAGAGCACAGGAAGTGCGTTTCCAACCGGTGCATTTTATTGGTGCCGTGAAGAAAGGAGGTGAGGAACGAAGTTAAGATTGATCATGCCGAATCGAGACTTTGACATCTTAACCAACTTCAAAACAGACTTTTTGGAAATTGGACTTTTTTAACGAAGGGTAAGATAATGAAAAAACTGTTAATTTTGACACTGGCCATGTGCCTTTTGGCGTCGGCCAGCTTCGCGACTTATACTCGCGTGAAGACCATGGGTAACAACGACATGGTTCTTCATGACGAATATAACATCTGGATGTTCCCGTCAACCCTGTATGACTATCCTGAAATGTTCATCGGTGAATTCACGAATACTGAAGCCTTTTATAACTCCTCTCCTGATAAGGACCTAATTTACATTGATGGGGAATACCCGGGTTATGATAATGGTGGATACGTGTCGAGCTTTGGGGCGGGGAACATTCCACACCTTGGCCCGATGCCGTTCTATGTCACCGGATTTACCAACCTTGGTGCGCATTTTACATTTAATGAAGAAAATCCGTATGTAGTGGGTGTGTATTTTACCAATTCGCAGGCTTATATGCCACTAGATTTCATCCACCCCAGCAACTTCTGGTTTTTGACCGGCGATTTCAATCCGGGTGATCTTCCGGATCCAAATCTTAATTCAGATCTCTTTCAGGTTCAGAATCAGAGAATTGACCTTTTTTATTCTCGCATGATGGGTGAAAATAAGTTCGGCGCCCATGTCGGATGGGTATATAGCGGAGTTTCTGAAGATTCTGCCAATTACAATCCAAAACTCAGCATGAATGTATATAATATCGGTCTCGGTTATACCGCGATGGAAAACAAACTCGATCTGGGCTTGGATTTCAAAATGCTGTCATGGACGGAACAAGCCGACAATGGTGACGATATCACCAAACCGGATGGCTGCATGTCCATTATGCTCGCTGGCCGTTATTTCAACGAGATGAGCCAGAAGACCACTTTGATTCCCCACGGCAAAGTCATGTATGAAAAGCTCGGTACCAAATATTATGGCGGCTCGCCGGTCGATGTTACTGAAAAAGATTCATTTACAGGCTTTAAGGTTGACCTCGGTTTGGGCATGAATTACAATGCCGCCGCCAATGTTATGGCTGTCACCGATGTCGGTGTCAAGTTTAAGAGCCAGAAACTTAAATATGAGCCTACTGGCGGAACTTCCGACGAAGTGAAACTGAGCGACATCACACTGCCGTACTTTAAGATGGGACTTGAAGCAACCGTTTTTGATTGGTTCGATCTCCGTATGGGCGGCGTTAACTATTGGTTGTGGGAGTCTCTTACTTATCCCGAAGGTGATAATAACCTGAAATTAAAAGCCAAATATGTCATGACCGAATTCTATCTCGGTGGTGGCTTCCACTGGGGTAATCTATTCCTTGATGCGTATACTAACCCGCAGATCCTGAACGACGGCTTGTATTTCATTAATGGTAGCGACACTTATCCGTTTGCCTACCAGGTTTCGCTGAAGTACAAAATGTTCTAATTCGACTCATCATTGATTCGCTGATACAACAGCCCCCGGCCGACCGGGGGCTTTTTTTATTGCCTCAAAGCCCGATTTCGGATTATCTATCCCGAAAACAACGGGAGGCCGGATGCTTAAAAAAATATCAATTTTGATCTTAATATTAATTTGTCTTTCAATTGTAACGCAAGCGCAGGATAATCCAGATGTCCTCGGAATGATTCTCGATTCGGTCGGCTTTAATCGCGCCGATATAGGATTCCATGAAAAAGGCTACTGGAACCGGTATCCGCTCGATGTACCCTATAAATTGACTTCGTTTGAGGACTTATATCGCGAGCCGTTCAAGCTGTATGATTACACCAAGACCATGGCCAATTCGGTGAAATACTATCTCGATTCGGCGGTGCTGGATACGGCTTCGGTTTCGCTCTATCATCTAACCTATCTGGTCGGAGTCGACCGCAAACTGGGCGGCTTTCGAGATTACAGTGCCAATCTCAGGGACGTTTCAGATTCGGTGCAGCCGATGGTGAACGCCATAAAATCTATCTATGATCTTGCCGCCGACAGCACGGAATGCCCGACATTTGCCGGTGATCCGTTTGAATGGGAGCAAGCAAAACAAGATATTGAAGACCAGTCCAAAGACATTCCCGATAATATCCAATTGTTTTTGGCGAAACTTATTTTGAATACGGGAGATGCCATCCACTGGCGCAATCTGGCTTTTCGCAACTGTAACCCCGGCGTCATGCAGAGAGTGATCGACATCGACAGCCTGGCCTTAAACCAGGCCGACGGTAACGTCTATCATCCGGAGATCGACGATATCGCCGCCTGTATAGATTATCCATGCCTGCATTATGCCGCCCTAAAAATGGCTTCTATAATCGAAGAGACCGCCGATTCGCTGATATATTACAATTTCCGTCCCAAAGGAAATTTCTCGGTCTATACACCGTACGGTGACATAATGATAATATCCGACGACTTTCCTCATAACCGTTCAGATACATATATCGGTTTGAAAAATCCGCTTCTGGTTATCGACAACAATTCCAACCACCTTCTTTTGCAGACGGGAGGAGGCGAATCTATAACCAATCCTGTTTTCGCCCTGATCGACTTGGGTGGCGACGACGTCTACAAAGTCGATGAGGACTACAAAGGCGCCTCGTTCGGTGGCGCCAAGCTTGGCGTGAGCGTTTTGTATGACGCCGCCGGAAACGATACCTATATCGGTAATGAATACACGCAGGGCTCCGGACTGTTCGGGGTCGGGATTCTTTTCGACAAACAAGGCAACGATAAATACCGGGCCAAACTGTCGTCTCAGGGCTGCGGGTATTTCGGGATCGGCCTCTGTTTCGATGCCTTCGGCAATGACAGTTTTTATATTTATGGCTCCGGTCAGGGATTCGGCGGAATCGGCGGCGGGGTCGGTGTGCTGGCCGATTACAGCGGCGACGATGTCTATATCGGAGAGAAAGATCCCTCGGTGTTCGACCTGGCCGACTATCACAGTCAATCGAAAATCAACGGTAACGGTGTGCAGGGAGTGGGATTCGGCCGGCGCGGTGACATGACCGACGGCCACGCCTGGGCCGGGGGACTCGGGGCGATTATCGATATCTCCGGCAATGACCATTATGTCTCGGGCAATTGGTCGCTCGGTACGGCTTACTGGTTTTCGACCGGAATCGCCTATGACGGTTCGGGCGACGATATCTATGAATCGTGCTATTTTACACAAGGGTCGGGTGCCCACTACTGCAACGGCATTCTGATCGAC
>CAZMWI010000051.1:15479-17497 GCA_964569945.1 uncultured Ignavibacteriaceae bacterium | reverse complement strand
CCGGGAATCGGTATACTTTTTTCTATGAAGATTGACTCTGGATTGGATTTATTTATCACTAATAAATCGGAATAATATGACGGTTGGAAATCATCTTGATCAGCTACATACAAATAGTCGCCGGAAACACAGACATCTATGGCATATCTCGGTGTTTCTAAGGAAGAAATTACTTTAGGAGTATTAATATTGGTGATATCTATTATCCACAGATTAACGCCAGCAACATAAAGTGTGTCATTCGACAATTCCAAGTTTGATGGACCATATGGCAGATCCACAAATCCCCCATCCACTGGATGAAGTGGATCGGTCACATCAAAAACCTGAATTTGACTATAACTAGAGACGCATAATTTATTTTTGTCGACAATCAGCCGTCGAGGCAAATACGCTAATCCAATGGCATTTAATAGACTTAGCTTCCCAGATTCATCAATGCTGTATATCCTGATAGATTGCTCACTTAGCACGTATAATAACGAGGTATTTATACATAATAGTCCAAACCCTGCCGCGTAAGAATCGAATCTTTGCATAATAAAGGGGTTTTCTGGTACATCAAAATCTATGACTATCAATCCTGCAGGCATTGAGCAGTATGCCTTGTTGTTGTGGATACTTATGTCGTTTATGCCATACCATAGTGTGCTTGCAGCATACTCAAACAAATTCTCATGACCTTCAGAATGATTATGTGTTTGAGCGCAGATACAAATTGGATAAATTATAGATATAGCAAATACACAAAAACTCAAGCAGAGAATCATATATTTCGCCTTACGGGACATTACCCCCACCTTTGTGTTTGATATAAAAATATAACTCATAAGCAGGAATTGTCAATTAAATTGGGTCGCGACAGAGGCCTCCCCAATTATTCCTTGACACAATGTACCAAGGCCGGTATATTGATTATAGGTTGAGCCTCACTCAACAAACACCTCTCACCCTCATACCCATATATCGTTCTTCGTGTGATTCGTGCATCTTTGACGGAAAAACTAAACACCCTATCACCCTGCGCCACAACCGTGGACCGTTAAACATGGAGGTAGTTTGCCTATGGTGAGGTAGAGGCCGCTTTGACACCAACGAGTCAAATCGTTAGGTAAGCAGCTCAGCCATTTGTTTTTTTTATTCTTCGCAGTCGTGTGACCGCGCCACTGCAATCGCCCCCTCGGCGGTCGGCGCGGACCGGAAAAGAGGAAGATAAAATCTCCGCACCTATCGTCCATTTTCCTCCATGACTGCGGAGACCCGGCGCCCGACGACTTCAAGGACGGCGCCATATCGGGGGCGAAAAGTCCGCGATACGAACAGCCCCGGCGCCCGTGGCCGGGGCTTTTGATTGTACCCCTGCACCTGTGGGATATACCCCACACTCTGCCTTAAATCCGGCTTTTCAAAATCGTCAGGAACTGCTCAATTCCTGCACATTTTGATATATAACAGCTTGTCCCACAACAATTTACAACAGCACCCTCATTAGGGCTCTCCTGCGGCATCCGGCTTGCAAATCTATTAAGAGCAATGAAGTTGAAAACCCGAACCAAGGCAGGTTTGACCAATGAGAGTCAAGTTTACACTGACCATGGATGATGTCACCGTTGAAGGTAAACAGATCGACACCATCATACTCGACTGGATTTCGGACATGGAGTACAACGACGTCCTCAAGGTTTCACACAACTGGATCACGTCACAGAACTTCCTGACCCAGCGCATGACCGGACTGTCACGCGTCGGGGAATCCTCGCTGACGATTGAGCCGATGGAAGATTTTTAGGAGCCGCGCATCATGGAACAAATAATCAACTACGTGCTCGGCCTCCTGAAATTCGTGCCCGAATCACTGGATGCGGTCAAGCAGCTAATCCAGCAGCAATTCGGGACCGCCGGAGTGATCGCGGCGACCATTTTCATCGTGAGCATCATCGCTCTGCTCTTGTCCAAAGTTCTCAAAGCCGGTTTCAATATCGTGCGCAGCGGGGCAGACACCGAGGCCCTGGATCGGC
>CAZMWI010000051.1:0-15469 GCA_964569945.1 uncultured Ignavibacteriaceae bacterium | reverse complement strand
GCGCTACGTGGTGCTGCCGTCGGTGGTCGTGACCTTCATCGCCACCTACTTTCTGCCGTACTCGTTCGCCTATATCCTGCCGGTGACGGTTTCCTTCTTCTCGGTTGTACTTATGATCAAAGGCTAATTCAAACACACGGGTGTACCGATGACTAAAAAAACGAACGGCAGAAAAAAAGACGAAGATAATGAAATCGAAAGAATCCGCGTGCGGCCCGACGCCGCCGATCTGGAGACGCCTTTCGACGACGAAGAAGATCCCGATGGACGGGTCTTCATCGAGTGTCCCGGCGCGACCATATACGATCCCGAAACGCGGCAAATTGTCAGCGGCGTTAAGTTCGTCGACGAGAGCGATCCCTCGCTCGGGTACGAAATTATCGACAAGCAGGTTTTTGCACCGAACCATCGCCGCCGTCGCCTGGTCAAGAAAGAACACGTCGGTTTAATCCGCCGCTGTCAGGCCTGTCAGGACTTGACGGTGCGTATGATTCGCTCCGAGGGGGCCGATTTCTGTGTTCCCAACCCGCGTTTTCCGCATCGAAAACGGCTTAAATCGGTCGAAAAAAACTGGTAATTTCGTTTTAATTTTTTATATCAAAAAACAGTCTCACATTCGACCTAATTCATTGCCAGCCAATGGGATAATATGGCACTTTTCCCTTGCTGAGGCGTATAAATAATGTTATATTAAAGGGTTATGATAAACCAACCGGACGGCCGCCAGCGGTCGGCCCCCAAACGGCTGGGATCGCTCATTGACGGGCTTCTGGGCCGCATGGGTCTGGCCTCGACGCTTGCCGGATGGAGGATTGTCAACGCCTGGCCTGAAATCGTCGGCGAGAAAGTCGCCGAGGTTACCCGACCGATCCGCTACGAGGACAACACCCTGATCGTAGCGGTCCCGGATGCAGGCTGGCGCCAGGAATTACACCTCCAGATTGACACGATATTGGAAAAAATTCACGAACTGCCCGGCGGCAAGGTGGTTAAAAAAATCCGCTTTACGGCATAGATAAAAAGATAGGACGACATATGGACGAGGGAGTAGCAACTCTGGAAGAAGAAAAAAAAGTGATTAAAAAAGAGAATTACGACGCAAATGCGATACAGGTATTAAAAGGCCTGGAGGCGGTTCGCCGTCGCCCGGCCATGTACATCGGTGACGTCAGCGCGCGCGGACTGCACCATCTCGTTTACGAAGTCGTGGATAACTCCATTGACGAGGCGATGGCCGGAATTTGCACGGCTATCAAAGTCGAAATCGGCACGGATAATTCGGTAACCGTAACTGACAACGGGCGCGGCATCCCGACCGACATGCACCCGACTCAGAAAAAGTCGGCCCTCGAAGTGGTCATGACCATGCTCCACGCCGGCGGCAAGTTCGATCATACGACGTACAAAGTCTCCGGCGGTTTGCACGGTGTCGGCGTATCGGTAGTCAACGCCCTGGCCGAATGGTGCTGGGTCGAATCGAGCCGCGACGGTGAAGTGTACCGTCAGGAGTACGCCCGGGGTATAGCTACCAGCGACGTTAAGAAAATCGGGACGCGCAAGCAAACCGGCACCAAGACGTGTTTTTTGCCCGACCATGAAATTTTTAAAAGCATCGAATTCAAGTACGATACCCTCGCCAATCGCATGCGCGAGCTGGCCTTTTTGAACAAGGGTCTTAAGATCTCTCTGGTCGATCATCGCTCCGACAAAAATGACGAATTCATATACAAAGGCGGTCTGGCTTCGTTTGTCGAATACATCAACGAGGATAAAACGCCGCTGTTCAAAAAGCCGATCTACATCCAGAAAGAAAAAGAAAACACCGAAGTCGAGATAGCCATACAGTACAATGACTCGTACGTGGAAAATATTTTTTCGTATGTCAACAACATCAACACGATTGAGGGTGGTTCGCACCTGACCGGTTTCCGCACCGCGTTGACTCGTACCATTAACTACTACATCTCCAAAAACAACCTGCTCAAGAACGGCAAGAATAAAAACGGCGGCACGGCTCTTCTCGGTGACGACGCCCGCGAGGGACTGACAGCGGTCATCTCGGTCAAGGTTCCCGATCCGCAGTTCGAGGGCCAGACCAAGACCAAGCTCGGCAATTCGGAGACGCGCGGTATTGTCGAAACGATTGTCAATGAAGCTTTGTCGGAATATTTCGAAGAGAATCCGCCGATAGCCAAGAAAATCGCGGAGAAAATTATATCGGCGGCGCGTTCCCGCGAGGCCGCGCGCAAGGCCCGTGAACTGACCCGCCGCAAATCAGCGCTGGACAACGCTTCGCTGCCCGGTAAACTGGCCGACTGTTCGCTGGCCGATCCTGACCTGTGCGAACTGTTCATCGTCGAGGGTGATTCGGCCGGTGGTTCGGCCAAACAGGGCCGTGACCGTCGCTCGCAGGCGATTCTTCCGCTCAAGGGCAAGATTCTCAACGTCGAGAAGGCGCGGCTCGACCGCATCCTGAGCAACGAAGAAATCCGTACCATGATTACGGCCATGGGGACCGGCATCGGCCGCGAAGATTTCAATTTAGAAGGCCTGCGGTACGGCAAAGTGATTATCATGACCGACGCGGACATCGACGGTGCTCATATCCGCACCCTTATTTTGACGTTCTTTTTCCGTCACATGCGCGAACTGATCGAAAACGGGCATATATACATCGCGCAGCCGCCGCTGTTTTTGGTACGTAAGGGCAAAAAGGAAATATACTGCTTCAGTGATGAGGAACGCGAACGTGCGGTCGCGCAACTCGGCAACGAGGGGATATTCGTCCAGCGCTACAAAGGTCTCGGTGAGATGAATCCGGAACAGCTCTGGCGGACGACTATGGACCCGGATACGAGGACGCTACAACTGGTGACAATCGAGGACGCCGCCGAAGCGGACAAGCTGTTTTCCAAGCTGATGGGCGACGCGGTCGAACCGCGCCGCGAATTCATCCAGAAAAATGCGACCTACGTTAGGAATTTGGATATATAGAATTCAGTGTGATTTGATTTTTGGGCGTTGGCTTTCACCGACGCCTTTTATTTTGTCGAAATAGTTCAATATGTGATTGCCGTCCTTTTGTGAATCAATAAATTTAGGGTAAACACAATCGACCGGTGAGCCGTATTAAAAACACGTAATCTGTCATATTTTGCATAAAGAACCGGCAACTCTACCGTATTGTTTAACGAAAGGATTTATTATGCACGGTTTCTGTCACATCGAAATTCCCGTCAAGAATGCTGAAAAGCTTGGACCGTTCTATGCCGACGTATTCGGCTGGGAAATCACGCCTTTTACAGGCATGGATTATACGCTCTACAAACCGGGCGATGGTGTCGGCGGTGGGTTCGATAGAGAGAACGCACCGGTCGCCGAGGGCGGCATCACGCTGTATATCGAGGTTGAAGACATCGACGCCATCCTCAAGAACGTCGTCGACAAAGGCGGAAAAGTTATGAAACCGAAATTTGCCATCGCCGATGTCGGGCATATCGCGCTGTTTACCGACCCCGACGGCAATAGAATGGGCCTCTGGTCGAAGTAACCGTTCGGCCTTTGGCTGGCCATAATGCCCTGACTTGCGGTAATATCCCCCTCACCGCTGTCAGGGCTTTTTTAATTGCGCATTCAGGTCGCCCATAGAACATTTTTGTACGTTGTGCCCGGCGGGTCCTCAGACCCGCCGGGTGGGCGCACCGAATATTCTGAACCCGCAATCTTCCATTGACTTTCCCACTCTCTCCGAGTTTCTTGTTGTAAATAGAATACAAGTAAAGGAGAATAATATGTCCGACGTTGTAGATGAACTCTGGCCCGAACTGAAATGGATCAAAAGCGACAAGCTTCGTCACCAGACCGCCGCCAGCTGGAAACTGGCGCTCGAAAAAAGCCCGCTGACGGCCAAAGACCTCGATGAAATCCCGTTTACACTTTTAATTAAAAATTGTCCGGTTTCGTTCATGGCTCACAAGCGAGCCGTGGTGCACATCGCTTTTGAATCGGCCAAGGTCATGGCGCACTTTTTCGGCAACAACCTGCCATTCGATATGGACGTCGTGGTAGCCGGAGCGATCCTGGCCGATGTCGGCAAGCTGCTCGAGTACGATAAAATCGACGGCAAAGCCGTGGTCTCGGACATGGGCAAATATGTCCGTCATCCGTTTTCTGGTGTCGCGCTGGCGATGGCCTGTGGTGTCCCGGACAACGTCTGCCATATAATCGCGGCCCACGCCGGTGAGGGCGATATGGTGAAGCGTACGGCCGAAGCGTTCATCGTGCACCACGCCGATTTCATGAGCTACGAACCGTTCAAGAATCTGGCGAAATAGCATCGTGAGCCAGCTGATCGACATAAACATCGCCTCGTGGCTGATTGGATTCTGGAAAGGTGAGGGAATCGGGGGCATCTGCGAAGAGGTGTGGACGGGTCCGGTCGACGGCTCAATGCTGGGCATGTTTCGGTTTATAAAGGACGGCAAGCACGCATTCTATGAGATCATGACTATTTCCGAAACGGAAAATGGCCTTTCATTCAGACTGAAGCATTTCAATCCCGACCTCACCGGCTGGGAAGAAAAAGCCGAGACGGTGAACTTCGCACCGGTGCAAGCCGATGCTGATCGCATATTGTTCGAGGGTCTGTCCTATCACAAAACCGGATTAGATTCGATGGAAGTGGTCGTCCAATCGAAAAGCAAGGACGGCTCGCTCAAAGACCTTGTTTTTTTATACAATAAGGAAAAGTAGACAAGTCAATCGCACCGTCTTTCCACCCGGAACCCATTCCCCTCTCCCGGGGTTTTATGGTAAAACCTCTTTAACCGGGAGAAAACGATGAAAAAGATTTTTGGCTTCGCCCTCTTTATAGTTTTTATCCTGCCGATTATCGCCGGAGCGGCCGACAGCCTTAAAGTCGGCGATTCGATACCCGATTTCAAGCTGCCGTACGCCACCAAGGACTCGATAAACTTCGACGGCATTTCCAATAAAGATATGCTGGGACAGCGCTATATGCTGGCCTTTTTCCCGGCGGCGTGGTCAGGCGGATGCACCACCGAGATGTGCACCTTCCGCGATAATTTCAAGCAATTCGAAAACCTCGGGATCAAAATACTCGCGATATCAGGCGACTACGTTTTCACCCTGCACGAATGGGCCAAATATCAGAATTTCGATTTCAAGCTCCTGGGTGATGCAACCCGCAGCTATGGCCAAAAAATCGGGGTGTATATGCCGAATGCCGGCATGTTTCACCGCTCGGTTTTCGTGGTCGGCCCCAACGGCAAGCTCCAATATGTTAATTATGATTATTCCGTCAAAGACGACACCGATTATAAGGCGCTGGTAAAATTCCTCGATTCGGTGAAGAAATAGAAAGATGTCACGCCAGCCCTCACTTCGTTCACTTCACAGGTTCAGTGTAGGCATGGTCTTCGACAAGTCGGCGTGACCGACCTTGCTTTAAACCAACGCACCGCATTGTGTCCTGACAGGTCTTGCGTCCCGAATTATCGGGACGTGTGACCTGGCAGTCCTTTGCGCCGTCAGGAGCCCTTTCCTGATGGTTTTTTTATCCAGCCCCTATTTTCCATTTTAAAAGCGCCGTCAGGAACCCCTTCCTGACGGTCTTCATTATCCAATTCCAGCCAGTCCAATTTTTCTATTTTGGGGCAACAATTTGCCGGAATTTCCGTCAAATACAACAAATGCCAAAAAATAAATGGGAGAGCGTACCGATGAAAATATTATTAACACTGTTTCTGTCTCTGTTTTTCATTTTCTCTTTGGCCGGTGCCGATGAAACCAGCCATCGGTTTCACAGCAGAAATGCCGACCGGCACTATTCACGTGATTTTGACGATATTGTCAAAGTGAGCAGGGACTTTGATTTTAATTACGACCATGACTACGACTATAAATATGATTATGATTATGACTATGATTATGATTACGACTATGACTTCGATTTCGATTTTGACAAAGGTTTCAGCCGCACCATCAATATCAAACCGACATATAAGATTGACAGAAACACAAGACACTATGTTCGATACAGACGGAGCGTCCTCGACGATATCGATTTCGATTACCGCGGCTCGACTCTGATAATCAACAATGACCGTCGCGGTGATGAAGTTAAAATCACTGAAGACTATGATCTGTACATCAATGGTGACAAAATCGAATTGAACGCGGATCAGCGTCAGCTGGTCGGCGAATTCTATGAACAAACCATGCACCTGACCGAACAGGCCAGGGTTATTGGGAAGGAAGGTGCACGGATCGGAATCAAAGGCGCCAAGCTGGGGCTGTCAGCGATTTTTAAAGTTTTCCATCTCCTGTCGCCCAACTACGATACCGATGACCTGGAACGGGAAATGGAAGCGGAGGCATCGGTTATCGAGGATCAGGCCAAGGACCTGGAGCGTTATGCCGACAGTATCGAGGATTCGGCCGAGGAAGTAGAAGATCTGGCCGATGAGATGAGCGAAAAAATACCCGAAATTGACAGACTGGGATGGTTTTAAATCACAGGTAGCCCCGCTCGCGGGGCGACTCCTCACTGCCTAATTGATCCCGCGTCAGCGGGAAGTCTTCAGCAGGGGAAATTCTTAACCGGGAATTTCCCCTTATTTTATGCCCGCGCCATCTATGCCATTGCCAGATATCTATTTTTGACTATCTTATCAGCCTGATGAAAACACCAGAACAGACATCATCTGACCGGCAGAGCGTTTTTGAACTGACTCCGGGCGTCAAATATATCCTGCTTTCCACTTTCTTTTTTGCCCTCATGTTCGCCGGTGTGAAAATGCTGCAGAGGATTCCCAGCCACGAAATAGTCTTCTTCCGGGCCATAGTCACACTGACCGTCGGGTATATAATGATAGTAAAGGCCAAACTGAATCCGTGGGGCAATAACAAGAAGCTCCTGATTTTCCGCGGGCTGGCTGGAACTTCGGCTCTTATCTGCCTTTTCTACACGCTTCAAAAAATGCCGCTCGCGTCGGCAGTGACCATACACCACCTCTCGCCCATTTTCACGGTTCTCATATCAGGTTTTATTCTTCTCGAAGGCGCCCGCCCAATCCAATGGGTTTTCCTGGTAGTAGCCTTCGGCGGCGTAGTGATGGTCAAAGGATTCGACCCGCGCATTACAATGCCCGAGCTGATGGTAGGAATTTGCGCCGCGTTTTCATCGGCCCTGGCATATAATTTCGTTCGCAAGCTAAAAGATTTCGATCACCCGCTGGTCGTTGTATTTTATTTCCCGCTCGTGACGGTTCCGATAGTCGGTTTGTACTGCCTGACCGACTGGACCTGGCCGACTTTGTATGAGCTGGTGATTCTTATTATCGTGGGGATTTTAACGACGGTCGCTCAGATATATTTGACCAAAGCTTATCAGACTGACCGGGCCTCGAACATCAGTGTCTTCAATTATCTGGGAGTCGTCTACGCCCTGATAATCGGCTTTGTCTTTTTCTCCGAGACCCTTCCGGCGCTGTCGCTGGTCGGTATCGGCGTAATTTTAGCCGGGGTTATATTATCTAATCGATTTAAGATAAAACCGGCCCGGGAACATCAGGCCTGATCCGCACTTTCCGGAAGTTCCAGAATATCGTCGAGCAATCGATCCAGTGCATCCTGCTCTTTTTCGGTGAATCCTATCAACTGGGGAGCGTCTTCCGAGGCATCTTCGTCCGAAGTCAACTCCTCAACCTCACGGTGCGTCAGAAACCGAATTCCGGCCTGGCTGACATCATTATTGGATTTGGACCATACCGTCTGGCCCGGGATGACTTTCGGAAAATCGTCTTTGTCGAGATATATATAAACGAGAACGTATGAATTTTCGCCGATATCTTCGGCCAGCTCGATCATGACGCCGCTGGCGCTTATATTTTTGGTCTTGCCCTCGACGCCTTCCGGCGGGGGCTTTTGCTCCCCGGTTAAGTTCTTCAGTGTAAGCGGCTTAACCAGGGCGTCCAGTTCCAGTTTGGATCTCTTGTAGTATCGCATTCTATATCTATTATCGGATAAAAAATGGTCTGAATTCAGCCAAAAATGCGGTCCGGGCCGCTAACGGCTTATTTTTTGGGGGAATCTTCGGGGAATAATGCCTGAAGGTCTTCCGGAAGCTGCACCTTGGGCGTCGCGATGCCCAGCCAGCGCTGGTACCATTTCCAGCTTTTCTTCTCGGCCTTCATGAACTTCTTGATCTTTTTTTCGCGCTCGAACGCGATAGCATCGTACTTCTCGATCTTCTGAAGGAGATTTTCGACATTTTCCCGGCGCTCCATCGCCGCCCGGAAATTATCATAGTCTTTGAAATTAAACAGCGATTGTACTACCGGTTCGAAAAAAACCATCACCTGCGAACCGATATAATTAAGCGGCTTGACAGATTCCAGAAACAAAATCGCCGGGACCGCCATGCGCCATTTGATCACCTTCTTGGCGACTTTTTCGAGCACGGTGTTTTCTTCTTCGGGGATGTTCGGCTGTCCGCCCTCGGGCGGATCGACCGGTCCCTTGAACAGCGACATCAGGCGGTCTCCCCGCGTTCGCGTTTGCGGATTTCTTCGATCTTACGAATCACAAAAGCCATCACGGCGTCTTTGTTACCCGAAAAACGGACGTACACACCCCGGAAGTTTTCCAGCCTCGATGGCCGCACGAATGGTGACAACAGGACACCGTTTTTATCCGGATAGTACGACCGGTACTGCGACCATTTTTTGGTCTGGCGCTGGGTGGTCGTCCTGATTAATATTTCATTTTCGGTCAAAGTGTATCTGGTCGGGAAATAATACGCCGCCAGCGAACCGGTCAGGATGATCACGGCCAGAATCGTGAAAAACGCCGAAAAGGTCCAGAAGTAAATGCCCAGAATGACCAGCACGATAAAAACCGTCACTATGGCCGTGCGCGTTTTGTTCTGTTTCGCGGGATGGCAGACCCACTCCAGAACTTCGCCGTCGATAACTTCGGCCGACTCGGCCAATTCTGATTTTTCGGGTTCGGATGCAAACTCAAGAGACAGCTGCTTTTTTTTATCGTTTTCGTTCATACAAAGAATCAGTTCTCTTTTTTCATATCCTCCGCGGTCCGGTAGCGCTGTTTCTTGACTTCCTGCATCTTGTCGAGAAATTCCTTGGCGTCGATAATTTTCTTTTCTATCAAAAGTCCCACCAGCGCTTCCTGGGCAAGGTTATTGGACAGGGCCAGTTCTTCGAAAGATACATCCCGCTCCTTGCCGTCGATCATCATCTTGAGCGCGAATTTTTTATCGGTCATATCATTCATCCTTTCCGATGGCCTCGTTCATAGATCCCGTCCGATACCCCTCCAGGTCGACCGCGACATATTTGAATCCGGCTTTCTTTATTTTCTCGATCAATATTTCTTTAACTCCTTTACCCAACAGGCGGGGCAAATCCTCCGGCCTAAGCTCCAGACGGGCCACATCGTTGTGGTAGCGCACCCGAAATCCATTAAAGCCCGCTTCGCGGACCGCCGTCTCGGCCTTGTCAATCATGCGTAGTCGTTCCGGTGTGATCGATGTACCATACGGTATCCGCGACGCCAGACAGGCCGCGGCCGGTTTTTCCGCGAACGAAAGATCGTTGTCGCGGGCGATTCGGCGAATATCGTCTTTGGTCAGCCCGGTTTCGCGCAACGGCGAAACGATATGCTCCTCACGGGCAGCCTTCAGGCCCGGACGGTAATCGATCGTATCCGACAAGTTGGTACCATCGAATATCACTGACATGTTTTCTTTCTTTGCGATGATACTTAGTTCAGTATATAGCGTATGTTTGCACCAATAGCAGCGGTCGGTCGGATTCTTGACGTAATTTTCGTTATCTATCTCGCGGGTAACTATAAACCGACGGCGGTTTTCGGGCAGACCCAGCTCGTTGGCGATTTTCAACGCTGAATCCTTTTCGCCGGTGGCGTACGATTCCGACAGTGACGTCGCCGCCAGCACATTTTTAACGCCGAGCGCTTTGATCGACGCCCACAACACAAGCGCCGAATCCAAACCGCCGCTGTACGCCACGAGAGCGTTGTCGTACTGCTTGATAAATTCTATGAGTCTGTCTTGATTATTTTTTGCCAAGGTTAAAATCCACTTTTTGCGGTCTGCCGTATTCAACGCGGTAAACCGGCAGATCGACGTTTTCCCGGTTACTGCCAAATGATACGTCGCCGGCCACGCCGTGGTAACCTTTGATTGACGATAAATAGCGGGCTATATCCTCTCGGGAATAATTGCCGTTGGCAAAAGCTTTGCACAAAAGAGACGCGGCGTCATAGCCGAGCGCCTCCAATCGTCCCGGTTGATGACCGAAACGCTTGTCGAAATCGAAATAAAACTGCCGAACCCGTTCGCTTTCGTCGTCCATGATGCGACTCGACGTGAAATAGTGCATACCCAAAACTTTTTCGCCCAGGTCGTACACCGATTTCTGACCCCAGCCATCGGCGCCCAGCAAGGCCGTTTTCAAATTATAAAATTGAATCTGAGGAAGAAGCAATCGCAACTGTGCCGCCTCAGCCGGGATATAAATGCAGTCAATCCAAACCGGTACTTCTTCCGGGTCGATCGTGTCGCCCTGCTCATTTATGAAAATCAGCGAATCGAGCAACTCTCTGAGTATGAGTGACTTTATATCTTTGACGAACGGGCCGAAATCGGTTTCACGAACGCGGAAATATTCCACCGCGAGTACATGACCCCCACGGGCTTTGAACCGGTTGGCGAAGGCGCGCGCCATCGCCAGGTTTTCCGGCGAAGTCGGTGTCATAATGGCGGCCGTGTCGGCTCCGAGATAATCTATGGCAAGGTCGGCCATCCGCACACCCTGCAGATCGAGGTTGGGGGTCAGCTGGAAACAGGTCGAGGACAACTCGGTCAGGTCAGCCTGTCCGGCCGCCGGTGCAATCAGCGGCATATCGCCGCAGCTTAAGGCCGCCGAAGCGACCGCGGTCGCTTCCGACGTTAGCGGTCCGATCACCGCGCCCACGTCTTCGGCGGAAAGCCGCCGTATGATGCGCGCCGCCTCGAGAGTTTGTCCTTCAGTATCGTACACGGTACTCTTGACGTTCAGCCCCGAGGAATCATTGCACTGCTCTACGCGAAGCTGTATGCCGTTGAGAATGGCGTCACCGTACATCTGCATTTCGCCCGAAAGCGGCAGCACCGCCGCGATTTCCGCCCTCTGCTTGACGTACTTTTCGGCATCGGTCCGAAGAGCGCCGGCTTCGGCCGACTGGCAGGACGACAGCAAAGATTTAATTGGTTGGTAATTCTCTTCGCTGAACAGCTCGCGAGCGATTTTCACCAGTAAATTGCAGCGGCGTCCGGACGGTATCGGCGCGGCAATGATGCGCTCCGACGCCTGCGAGCCATAGTCCACCACCATGCCGATCAAGGCCTTTACGGACAGGTCGGTGAGGCGTTTGTCATTAGACGAATTATAGGCTTTGATATAGGCATCCAGTGCCGGGCCGACCTGTTTAAGACGATAATCGGCGTTTCCGAGGAAATAGTAACCGTACGGTAAATAAGACGAAGTCGGGTACGCTGCAATCAGGCGTTCCAGACCCATACGGCTTTCGGTATACAGACCAGCGTACCAGGCCGCCTTGGAGCGGAAAAATAAATATTTATCGATATTCTTGGAGCCGGAATAAATCTCGGTCAGTTGAAGAAGGCTGTTGTACGCCGACAGATATTCACCGGACTGAAGCAGATCGAAGGCATCGTTAAACGATGCACTCTCCTGGTCCGCCCGGACCGGGACCCACGCGAAAATAAAAATTATAATTGCGGCAGTGACTGCTCTGCGTACCATAAAATTCATCAAAGTGAATATTTGCCAAAATCTTCAGGATTAATTTTCCTCAAACGGTCGGCCAAAGTTTCCGGGTCGTTGGTCATCTCGGGCGGTTGCTCCGGTGACGATTGCAAATTGAACAACTCCTCGGCGGCAAAAATCGGTGTACCCGTCTTCAATGCCAGCGCGATCGAATCCGACGGCCGCGCGTCGATCTGGTGCTTTTCACCGTTCGAAGATATGCTGATTTTGGCGTAAAACGTTTGTTCCCTGAGTTCGGTAATCTCGACCCGGTCCATCGTGCCTTTCAAATGGCCAATGATGCTTTTCAATAGATCGTGGGTCATCGGTCTTTTGGGACTGACACCGGACAGTTCCATCGCAATGGCCCACGCTTCACTGTGGCCGATCCAGATCGGCAATACCTTCTTGCCTTCCAGAGGCGTTAAAATAATAACGGGTGAATTGGTGGTTACATCCAGAGCCAGACCATCGACCTTGACCTCAAGCATCGCCATGATTAAGCCTTCCTTATGACCCAGACCTTGACGTTGGCGACAATGTCTTTTTCGATCCTGACCGGTATCGTATAAACCCCGAGCGATTTGATTGGCTCTTCGAGGGTAATATAGCGCTTATCGACTTTTATCCCCTCGGCTTCGAGAAGCTCCGCCACGTTCTGAGCGGTGACCGAACCGAAAATTTTGTCTTCCTCACCGACCAGGACTTCGATAGTCAGCGACATCTGTTCCATCTTGTCCTTGAGCTTCTCGGCTTCGTTGCGAAGCTTACGCTCGCGGATCTTGTTCTGTTTTTCGATCTCTTCGATCGCCCGGACGTTGGCCTTGGAGGCCATAATTGCCAGGTTGCGCGGCACGAGGTAATTGCGGGCATAGCCGCTTTTGACCTCGATTATTTTCCCGGCCTTGCCCAGATCGGGGATATCCTGTTTTAAGATTACCTTCATCTTTATTTCCTTTCGATTATATTCAACCAATCAGGCGCGCCTTGACCTTGCGAAAATCAAAATAGCTGTCCGCAAAACCAACCAGGGCGGCCAGAATCAATCCCGGAACCTGCAAAAGCAATATACCAATATAAAACAAAATTCTCAAGAAAAGCGACAGGCGTATTTTCTTCAAATAATACTCCAGCACCGAAAATCCGAACACGGCGTAGAAAAATCCGATAAACAAAATGACATTGTCGGCGACAACTTTCATGACCTCATTGCCCAGCAGGCGAATAAGCAGGAAAACTCCGATTCCATAAATATAATACTCGGGCATTTTCCAGTACAGAAAATTGCGGAAAGACGGAGCATACTCGTTAAGACTCTTGAAAAGTATGATCAGCCCCACCCAGCCTACAAACAGCTGGGCCACCGCCGACAGGGCCATCAGCGACGGCAGCAGTCTTTTGATCAGAGTTACGAACCCCTGCATCATATCGCGCGCCTCGGCAATCCGGGCCTGCGAAAGGCTGCCCGCCGACAAGCCGTTTACGAAATAATCATACGCCTGGTTCAACATGTTATAGTACAAGTCTCTTTCGGGCCAGAACATTATCATCGTGGCGACTACTGAAAACAGGGCCGCAATCACGAAAGTCCTCGACGTCGGCGCCCCCGCGCTCAACAGCCAGCCCATGACGGTTGCAGGAATCAGAATCGATCCCCACATCGCACACAGAAGCAGGCTGAAACCGAAAATCGAAGACGCCATTACCAGCGACGCCAGCGCCCCGGCGATAAGTATCACCGCTCTCCGCCTGAAAGCCAGATACATCGCCGCGAACATGGCACCCGTCTGGGCGACATAGTTCACGACCGGGATATAGATCAAAAGTGGGAAAAACAGGATGGTCAATATCCCCAAAACCGTGACGATTTTGTCCGCCGGACTCCATTCAAACATTGCGTTGTCCGAGATTAACGGTAAACCTCGCTGACAAAGGGCAGAATGGCCAGATGACGAGCTCGTTTAATGGCCTGGGTCAATGCCCTCTGATGTTTGGCACAATTTCCCGAAACTCGACGCGGGACAATTTTGCCGCGTTCGTTGATGAACCGTCTCAAGATGCGGTCGTCATCGTACGGGATAAAATTCATGTGGTCCTCGCAGAAACGACATATTCTGCGTCTTTTTCTCTCAAAATCAGCCATTTTTATTCCTCATAAAGTTATATGCAAATCGGGTTGATATTATCATAATCGTTTGAATTCCTCCACGAACGACAGGAAGGAACTCCTGAACGAATACTGATAACGGTTCTATTCTTTGTCATCCGAATCATTGTTGCTTTCATCGCCAGCGCTGTCATCTGCATTTTCGGATGAGGCATCGGCATTGTCTTCCGCCCTGGCTACGACTTTTCTTTCGACTTTGGCTTCACTTTTGGCCTCGGCCCTATCTTTGTTCTTATCGCTAGAATCATCATGCGAAGAATCGCCGTGTTTTCTGACTTTAGGCATGGGCTTGGATACCTTGCCCGTTTCTTCGTCGAGTGTACCTTCGAAGATTACGGTCAGGTAGCGAATATAGGCTTCTTCGAGGCGATAAAAACGATCGAGTTCAGTCAGGACGCTTTTATCTCCCGTGAATATCATGCGGGCATAATATCCCTGGGTATACTTCTTGATGGGATAAGCCAGCCGACGGATACCGACGCGGTCTTCCTCGAATATCTTGCCATTGTACCGTTTAATCACTTCAGAGACGGCGTTGATTTGACGATCGAATGTGGCTTCGTCAGCCTGGGGACCAAGGATGAATGTAGTTTCGTACAAGCGCACTAAGGCACCTCCCTTCGGTCTATCGGCCCCGGTTATTCGTTTTCCGGAGCAGGGTTATTGTTATATATTGTCATCGCCTCTTCAAGACGATTGGTTAACGAATATAATACTGCTTCGGCCGATTTTTCAAGCATTTTCTCGACTTTTTCGGCATCCTCAGAATCGAAGCTGCCCAGCACAAAATCGACCGGGTCGACCGCTTCCGGCACCGGCCCGATGCCGAGGCGCAGTCTCGGGATATTTTCGGTAGCCAGATGATAAATTATTGAGGCTATCCCGTTGTGCCCCCCGTCAGTACCGGCCATCCGAACCCTGAGCTTCCCCAGCGGGAGAGCGTAGTCATCGTAGACGATCAGGATTTTTTCCAGGGGAACATCATATTTTTCGACAGCTTGAGCAACCGCCCGGCCGGAATTGTTCATATACGTCGTCGGCCAGATCAGGCGAGCGGTTTTGTCGCCGAGCTTCTTTTCCAGGAGATAAAAATCACCGGGACCGGGCCGGGGGCGGATTTTCCATTTATCCGAGATTTTGGTCAGAACTTTGAATCCGAGATTGTGCCGGGTTTCGGCGTATTTCTGTCCGATATTACCCAGCCCGACAACAAGAGAAACGCTCATGCCGATGCTCTCAGGATTATAAAAGTCAATTCAAACATAGCAGGTTTTTAAAATAAACAGAATTTTATCGCGGCGCAAATAAGAAGCGTCAGAATTTTACTTGAAACCGAGCGTCAAAAGAAGCTGCGGGCATTTCTTCAGAAGCTCTTTGCGGATCTTGACGCGGGCCCGGTGAAGATACCAGCGGACGGTCGCCTCGGGCA
>CAZMWI010000050.1:3939-17547 GCA_964569945.1 uncultured Ignavibacteriaceae bacterium | reverse complement strand
GGATAAGGACGCCGACGCCGACCAGCAGAAATACTGTTCGGACTATATTCCTATTGTCATCATTCCAGGCCAGGTTATTTTCTTCCAAGAGTAATTTCCTTTATAATTTATTGCTTCAGTCAACAAAATTCATCCGCTAATGTTGTTCAGAATTTTAGTCCGGCGCTGAAATAGACGAGATCGTCCTCGTGTTCGGCTTTACCGTAACCGAAGTCAATCGGTCCGATCGGGCTGTCGTACGACACCGACGCCCCGTAGCCGTGCCGCAGATTTCTCAGAGTTATATCTTTTCGGTTATTGTACATCTGCCCGATATCATAACGGCCGGTTATGTAAAACTTGTACGGTAGCGCGAAACGGAATTCCATGTTGCCGAGCAAGGTATTGTCTCCCACCAGTTGATCGGTACGGTAACCCGCGAAGGAATATTGCCCCCCCATGTAGAATTTTTCGGGTACCGGTATGCCCGATTGTTTGGCGGTCCAGCCGATCGCCAGTCGCGGGTGAAAATTGAAATAGGGTGTTATCGGAAAGTACGATTCCACCGAGCTGAAAAATTTGGTATAGCTCGCCTCTCCGCCCAGAATGTCGGCGGCGAATTCGACATAAAACTCATGTTTCTTGCCGTGAGTGGGGAAAGGGTACTTATTAATGGTCTCGACCAGCGAGCGCAGAGTAACCGTCCGGAGACGGGTGTTGTCGATCTCGCGAGTAACCGAGTTGCGGTTGTCGATTTCTTCCCACTTGATTTCACCGGTAACCGTCCCGAATCGCGAAATCTGCTGTCCCAGAATGAACTGGAAACCGTAGCGGTCTTCTTCGTTACGGTAAATCTTCTCGGCTTCATCATTGTAAATCTGCCGTTCCAGGTAGCGATAGTACATTTCCGCCTTGTACGTCAGATACGTCGAGAAAAACCGGTCGGCCTTGAGATGTACGCTGTAAATCTGGCGCCGGGGAGAGTACTGAGCGTGTAGCAAAAATTCCTGACCGGCGCCCATCAGGTTGCTTTTGAGAATCTCTCCGAATTCCTGACTGTGATATTCGTCGTCCCAGTTCCAGCCGAACCGCATCCTCGTGTCGTTTTTTTCCTCGACGTTGATATGCACTATCGCACCGCTGTCGCCGGGCAGGACGTTCAGTGTCACCCGGTGGAACAGGTCCGTGCTGTATAGAGTACCGATACCGCGACGGGCGTCGTGAAGGTTGAGCGGATGCCCGACCGAAAGCGGGAAATTGGCAAGAATTAGCCATTCCTTGGTTTTATCATTACCATAAATATCGATCTGCTCGACCGATCCCTCGTCGATGTCGATTATCAGACTTTTGGCGGAGTGATCATACTCGATTTTCCTGAACCGCACCATATCCAGACCCATCCCGGCGTAGCGCGCGGTAAGGCTGTCCTGTATGACCGGAATGTATTCGGGGCGCAGGTATTTGCCGGTGTTTTCTATCAGAGGCCGTATTACTGAATCCGGGAGGCTGGCATTACCCCTGAACGTAACGTTAAGGGATGACATTTCCGGGCAGGGGACGCCGGATACGTGCAAGGTCACTGTACGGTTACCATTGCCGTTAGTTGTGTTCGGAGCCGATTCGACTTTCAGATAAAACAGGTTGTTATGGCGGTAGACGGTATTGACCGCTCGCTGAATCTGTCCGCGCGATATTTTCTTGTGTGCCAGTGACGCGATCGGTTCAATGTTGAACGAAACGTCGCCGTCAGTGACAACGGTGTCTATCATGATCGAATCCTTTGCATCCTCCTGATCCATTTTAGCTTTAATATCCGTCGCCGCCTTAAGACCCGCGAGGTATCCCGCCTGCACCAGGGCATTGTATTTTTCAAAATCGGTCGATTGATACGGTTTGATCGGAGGATTTATGACGACGTCGGCCTCGGCCAGCGCGGCGTCCTTTTTATCCATTGTCATGATAGTGGTAACCTGATTGGCCACGTCGATCGGATTGTCGATCTTGTTTTCCGGAAGCAGGTCGCTGGTTGTATTGACCGCCACGATCAAATCGATATCGGGATCTATCTGATGAATAACACTCACCGGCACCGGATTGAGCATCCCGCCGTCCATCAGGACCATATTATCGTAATTGACTCCGGTGAAAGCGAGCGGGAAGGCCATCGTCGCCCGCATGGCATCGGCGAGGTTGCCTTCCTTCAGAATAACCTGCTGGCCCGAAATAATGTCGGTCGTGACCGGGAAAAAGGGAATCGGCAGCTGGTCGAACTGTCCGCCGGACAGGTAGTTAGGCTTTATGGTCAATCTTAATAACAGGTCGGACAGTTTCTGGCCCGCCGTCAGAGCCTGAGGGATAGTCGGCGTGATGCCGTTGAATCCGACCGAGACGATATATCGTTCCTTCTCCGGCCGCTGCGTGAGAAACATCGTGCGTCGTTCCGGACGATTGGAAAAAAGATCGTTGAAATCTATTTTCGAGACGATGCTGTCGAGCTCGTCGGCGTCGTACCCCGATGCATACAGTCCACCGATAATTCCTCCGATCGACGTGCCAGCGATGGCGTCGACCTTAATGTCGGTTTCTTCGAAAGCCTTAAGTATGCCTATCTGCGACAGACCCCGCGCGCCGCCGCCGGAAAGGGCAAGTCCGATTGTGCCGGTTGTTTTCAGAGCATGATAGCGGGAGCCGTCCCAGCCGATGATATCGGTCCGGGCGCCCGCGGAAGATATAATTATGCTCATTACGGCTGTCACTAAAAGGACATGCCGCAATTTAACCGGAGTTTTCACTTGCAATTCGACTTTTTTGTACTGTTTTTTATATATTAAACTTTAAAGCAGGGAATGCAAGAGCAAATGTCTCCGCTTAGCCAGGCGGCAAGGAAAAAGCTAAAATCACTGGCAACGCTGAAGGGACGTCAAAAGCACGGCCTGTTTCTGGCCGAAGGAATCCGCGTCCTTGAAGAATCGTGCACGTTCCGTTTCCATCCGGAAAGCGTTTTTTTCGCCGAAGCCAACCTGGATGACCGCGCGAAGGCGCTGGTTGATTCGTTGGCGCACTCCGGCTGCGAGATGCTATCGGTCAACTCCAAGGACATTGATCAACTCGCCGAGAGCATCTCTCCTCAGGGCATAGTCGCCGTTTTCAAAATTCCCGATCTCGAATTAAAAACGGAGCTTACAGAAAATGATAAATTTATCTTATACCTCGATGACATCGCCGACCCGGGGAACGTCGGGACTTTGATTCGCTCGGCCCTGGCGTTCGGGGTCGATCTGGTCGTGCTGTCACCGGCGTCGGTCGACCCATTCAATGGAAAGGTGATCAGGTCGTCGGCCGGAGCCATTTTCGGCCAGAAGCTGGCGGTTGGTTCCATCGACGATCTGATGAAATTATGCGGCAATAATACAATCTTGCTCGGAGCGCAAAAGGGCGAGGCCGGCATCGACAAAGCCCTCTCCGGCGTAAAATCGGGCGACAAGCTGTTGTTTGCCATAGGCTCTGAAGCTCGCGGCTTAAGCAAACCCGTGTTGCGACACGCCCGGCAATTGGTTGGCATAGTACACACCGACCGCGTGGATTCCCTGAATGCCGCCGTCGCCGGCTCGATAATTTTAAAGGAAATCTATGATATTTTGTGTGGGGTTAAAAATGATTAGGAAATATATATCCATAGCAATGATCATTACTATTGTTGCTGTAATACCCGGCCTTAAAGCGGAGGAACTCATTGCCCGCAGCGGCGGACGATACATAAGCTCACGAATCGAGCTTGTAGCCGAAGCGTCGGACAATACTACCATCGAAATTCAGTCGGCATCTGGCTTGAGAGGGCGGATCGAAATCGCGGTCGAAGATGGCGACCGGGCCGGGTTTGAATATCGTAAGCTGATCAAAGCCGGGGATGAAAAAACCGCGCAGGAATATGCCGGGGAGATAGACGTCGCGTTCGAAAACCGGGCCGGGATTATCAGGCTTCTGCTGAAAGCCCCCAATCCGGAACCGTGGAGCGGAACCGATAATTCCGTGCAGATTGAAGGCAAGCTCATTATTCCGACTGGTTGCCGGGTAAGCATTGACGGTCCTTATTTTGATTTTGCCATTTCCGGACCTATGAAGGAACTGAACTGCAAGCCGTCATTCGCACGTTATGTGTTGAACGATATAGACGGCAAAATCAGTATGGATATGACGGGCGGCAACGTTAACGGCCGCAACGTTGGCGGCGATGTAAATATAAAAGGCGAAAATTCGGAAATCCGCATCTCGGGTCTTTCGGCCTCAAAGCAAGCGCAAATTGAAAATCAGGGCGGAGATATTACGCTGTACGGTCTTTCGGGAAACGTCGAAGTTAAAAACAGCTATGGCAAAATAAAAATCGAAAATGCGACAGCCGACAACGGGCGGTTGAATATTTATGGGGAATTTTGTCCGATCGATCTGGGGCTGATTTCTCTGAATAATGCGCATGTTTCAATCGCCAATGAAAACGATAATGTCAAAATTTTTCTGCCGGATACGAGTTCCACAGTCTTCAACCTTTCGGTTGGAGTCGATTCGGAAATAAACGTCACGGATATTCCCGTAAAGCCCGGACGAATCGAACCCAAATTTATGGAATTAATCGCAGGTGATGGCAACAGCGTCATCAATGCCGATATAAATGGTGTGGGTGATATTACTGTCACGGGCATGAAATGAAACCAAGAAGAGAAAAAATGACAATAATAATTTTGGCGCTTGTAATTGCCGCGATTGTCGGACTGTCAGGCGGTTCTGCCAATGCCGCAAACCGTCTGATACTTCCGGGAGGCGTATATTATCATCGTTTCGCCTCAACTGCCAGCGCCGTCGAGGGGATCTGGACCAATCCGGCCGCACTCGGGCAGGGAAATATGATCAGATTCCTATTGATCGGCGAATACGCCAACGATAAACTTGCCAAAAACTGGGGCGGGGTTATAAGCGGCGACAGAATCGGTATAGGTTACCGTCGTCTGGAAAATCTGAACGGTGCCAGATACGTGGAATATATTTTTGGAGCAGGGAGCGGTATCGGGAGGAATACATATATCGGGGGGTCATACACTTATGTCAAACAAGCGGCCGGAATATACGATAAAAAGCATTTATGGAATGTCGGCTTCATGATGGCCAGTAGTCCTCAGATGAAAATCGGTATAGTATTTTCTAATCTAAATAAGAGCCGTGTCGACGGCGAAAAAACGGACATAGAAGAACTTTATACGATATCTTACCGTCCTCAGTCGCTGCCGCTCTGGTTTTCAGTCGAAATGGGTCTTTCGACCGGTCAGAGCCTGTCGTCGGCTGATTACACTTACGGGATCGAAGGCAGTCCATTTAAAAACTGGCATGGTTACGCCAGCTACAAAAACGGTGGATATTTCGAGATCGGGTTGACCTATTTCCTCAGCGATTACCTGGGCGGAGCCCAAACGCGGTTCAACAAAGACGGCGACCACTTCGGAACCTCCCTGTATGGCGGATATTTCTACCATCCCAAGAACGATCCCGAAAATTACTTCCCGTTTAAGTAATTTCTCCCGACAAACAGGGTCCCCTCGTTTTTCGCAACATTTCCGCTCTGGGAATCGTTTCATACTTGTGGCTTGGTTAACGCTCAATTTGAGTTGAAATAGGGCTTTTGATTGTTTATATAATGGCTATGCAGGGATTTCTTTTCAGGGCTCGTCTGATTTTATTTTTTATTTCATTGGGCATTTGTATCCCTGTCCTTCATGCCCAGGACCAAGTCTCTGAAACCGTACTTTCCAATGGCATGACCGTTATTTTATACGAGGACCATTCGGTGCCGCTCGTGGCGACCGATCTCGTTTTCAAAGTGGGTACAAAATACGAGATTCCGGGATATACCGGTATCACCGACGTATGTGCCGAAATATATCAGGGTGGGACGGCCGGTTATGGAGACGGAGAATACGAAAGAATCATAAGATCCGGGGGAGGGACCACAAGGTACGCCACCGGCATGGATTTCACGTTTTTTGCGGCATCGGTTCCCTCAAGCATGCTGGATACACTCCTCAAAATGGAATCGGATCGCCTCGCCAACACCGAAATTACTTTCGAAAAAGTCGTGGCTGCGCGTCAGACAATAGCCAAGAATCGCGTCACGGAAATAGAAAACACCCTCTACGGCCGGATTAACCAGGAGATAAGGACTCTTTCTTACCAGGCGCATCCTTACCGTATCCCGCGTTACGGCTGGCCGTCGGATTTATCGTCTCTGACTGTCGATGATGTCACCAAACATTTTAGGCAGTTCTTTACGCCGAGCAATGCTGTTCTATCTCTGGCCGGCGACTTCGATTCCAAAAGGCTTATTATTGCCCTTCAGAACTATTTCGAACCGATTCCGGCGTCCAAATCCAAACCGCTGAGAATCACCGTGGAACCGGTGCAGGATGGTGAACGCGAGGCCTTCATTAAGGGCAACAGCGATCTCAGCGCCATGATTATTGCTTATCATGTGCCGGGCCTGTCTCAGGAAGAAAGCTCCGCCGTGGGAGTTTTGGTCGAGCTTCTGGCTGCAGGAGAATCCTCGAGGATTTATAAAAAACTGGTTAAGGAAACCGATCTGGCAGTCGTCGCGGGCGGCTATTATTTCGGTCTGTCCGATCCCTCGCTTCTGGGAGTATGGTCGATAATGAACTACGGCATATCATACAGAGATGCTGAGGATGCGATGCTTGAAGAAATGGACCGCCTGAAAAACGAGCCGGTTCCGGCCGGGGAACTCGAAAAGGCCAAGAATATGATCGAGGCGGAATTTTATCGAGGCCTGAGAGGATACGGAAGCACGGCTTCCAATCTGGCCACGTTTCAGGTCGTGCGGGGAGATTGGAGAAAATTGTTCGAGAATGTTCAGAAAACCCGAGCGGTTACGGCAGATGACATAATGAAGATTGCGCAGAAGTATTTTAAGCGAACCAATAGAACGGTTATAGTTCTTGAACCTCCCGATGAATTCGATAGTACGGAATAGGATTTGACTATGATACGAAATATTATGAGACTCACACTATTTCCGGTTTTTCTTGTACTTATGGTTTCTTCACTTTCAGCTGAATCCTTTCTGCCCAAATACTCGGAATTCAAACTTAAAAACGGATTGCGCGTTATCATGGTCGAGGATCATCGGCAACCGATGGTAAATTTCCGCATGAATATTACGGCAGGTTCTTCCTGTGACTCCGCCAAGCCGGGATTGACGGTTATGGTTCTGGAGATTTTGAAAGAAAACACGAAGAACTACCCCGACGGCCAGATGAACCTTGTCGTCGATTCGATGGGCGGATCGCTCATTACGAATGTCGGGCGCGACGTCAGCTTCATAATCGGGGATTTCCTGTCGCGGGATCTTGAAACAGGGTTGAACTGTCTCGGTGACATGGTCATGAACGCCGATTTTCGGGAGGAGGACATCAACCGTATGCGACGGCGGTTGATTTCGATTCTTAGTCTGACCGCTTCGGCTCATTCGGACGCGCTGGTGCAGGAACTATATGAAAAATATTATGGTGCCACCGGGTACGGCCTTTATCCATATGGTACCGTGGCGGGACTTCAAAACATAACCAGAGATGATATCGTTTCGAGTTACGCCCGAAATTACACACCCAATAATGCCGAACTGATTATCGGGGGTGATTTCGATAAAAATACGCTGAAAAAACTGCTGCATAAAATATTCGACGCCTGGCCCCCGGGTGATGATATATGTCAACCGATCTCAAGTGTGCACTACCCGGATTCGCTGGAAATTTACCTGATCAACAATCCCGGGATGACCATCGGGGAATTCGTCATAGGACGACCGGCCGTGATTCCGGACAGCCCCGATTATGCCAGACTTTTGGTTGTAAATTATATACTGGGCGGCGGGGGAAAGGTCTCCCGGCTTTATCAGGATTTGGTTCGCGATGCCGCATCCTGTAATTTTATTAGTTCCAGTGCCGAATGTTCGCGTCTCGGTGGCATGTTTTATGTCCACGGTGGGGCATTTGTGGAGTCCTCTGTCGATGCTTTGCAGGGTGTCCTGGACAATATGAAGTTGCTCGGTGAGATCAAGATACCTGTCGCGGAACTTCAGGAGGCCAAAAACTATTTTTCGGGAAGCCAAATTCGCAATTACGCCTCTTTTGCCGATGCCGTAAACAACATCGCCATGAATGCCGCCTGCGGGCAAAAGGTGAAATTTCCCGAGCAGGTTATCAATGAAATAGACAAGTTGACTCCTGATCAATTGCGCGAATTCGCCAGGGATTTTCTCGACCCCGCCAAAATGACCATATTCGTAGCGGGTCCATCGGAGAAATTAAAACGCTCTTTAAACGAGATCGCCCCCGTGAATCTTATGTCGCTGGGATCAGAATAAAACATATTTGATGCGAAAAAGAAAAACCCCGGCAGAGACCGGGGTTTTTTTATGCATTTTGGCAAATTAGACATAGAAGCTAATTGCTCGCCATCCCGACGTCCCCCTGCTGCCAGCCGGTTCTCTGGAAGACACGAACCGACGGCGTTTCCGGAGGAAGTTTGCTCGGATCGTTCAGGTCGGTGTCGAAGCCGTAGTCACGAGTCGGCGCCGAATAGTACGGGTTGGGATCGGACAGGTAGCGCCAGTCTTCTGTCGCCTGCCGCGAACGCCAGCCCTCGATCATGGAACCTCGAATCGTTACGGTGTTGCCGTTCCAGTGTTCGAGGTATCGGGGCAGGTTGGCCAGACCGCCGTTATATTCACGACTGGTGTGGTTACCATCGCCGGTAATAAAAGAGATATTGTACGACGTAGGGTCGGCCGTTCGATTTTTGTAATTAGTTCCGGGAGTAGCGTAGTTTTTATCCCAGCCGTTGGATAAAAACGTGATGGCGTCACAGATGGCGGCAGCCGGTTTCTTGGCGGTCGTATTGAAGTCACCCTGTATGTACAGCGGATTTTCGCACGCAACCGTCAAGCCATCGGCGATTTCATCGCCGTTAACCAGCGTCGTTCCGTTCATGGTAGCCCCGGCGATCTGATGATCGGAAATATAAATAACCCCGTTATCCGGGAAATAGGAACTGCTCGATAACAAACCGACGTCAACCTGAGTATTGTTCACCCATTTGTACTCATGGTTGTCATAAAATGACGTCGTAGCGTCTTGTTTAACCGTTCCGGGCGGCAGCATGGCGCTGACATCCTGCCAGACGCCGCCTATTTTGGAATAGGGGACGCCATCGATAATTTTAAATGCAGCCTTGTCCTCAAAGGAATCGCTGTTGCCGCCGGAAGCACGCTGGATCAACCGGTATGGATCGGTGCCACTGGCCAGAGGAATGTTCAAAGACGACTGGCCAAAGGCCTGGTCTTTGACTTGCCCCTGCCAGAGCTGCGAAGCTTTGTTGTACCAGTCCGGATCGTCGGCGTCAACCCAGTTTCCACTCTGGTACATGCTGACCATATCGCCCGAACCGTTTTTAAACAAAATGTCACCGACACTCCCGCTCCCGCCAAAGCCTTCATGTATGTCTCCGGAGCAGGTGACTTTGCCGTCGAAGGTCAACTGTTTGCCGCTGTTGGAGGAGCGCAGGTACATACTCCCGTTGACATGTACACGCCCGGTTATGCCCATATTGTCGGCCGGCTGGGTGTACAGGTCATTCATATAGAAAACTGCGAATTGAAACAGGGGCACGTTGGCGCACTGGAAGCTCTGGGTCAGCCTGGCTTGTGAGCCATCGATCAGCGACGTCCCGATGGATTCAATTGTGTACGATTTCAACTGGGCGTGCAGACCGGCGAAGTCACCGGTGGTCAAGCGCTGCAGCGAGGCCGGGCCGTCATCGGTAGTGACATAAGAAACCGACCCGCCGTTCCCAATGCTTTGAGACCCGGTCGGGAGGTATTCCTGCGGAGGCGGGGCTTTATACGTATCGTAATAGCTTTGTATCGCAGCCGAGGCTATTTCGAGTCCCGCCTCCGAAGAGTAAAATGAATTCATCTCGTTCAGTTCGTTGCCGGCGATTGAAATTTCGTCGTTAGCCAGTTTAAGTGCCGCCAGACCGATCAGAGTCAGCATAATCATGACCATCAGGGCAATCAGGGTGGCAATGCCGTCTCTTTCCTTGAGTTTTTTGAATTGCCGCATGAGAACCTTCTCCTTGTCCGTATTACGTGGCGTCGTAAGAGTGTCTACCCCTGTTAGTTGCCTGCATAGCTGATATTTGTCTGCTGCCATCCGGTTCTCTGGAAGACACGCACCATCGGTGTTTCCGGCGGCAGTTTGCTGGGATCGTCCAGGTCTACGTCGTACGACCATTCACGGATTGGCGGGCTGTAATATGTGCCGTTCCAGTTGCCGGTCGCCTGTTCTGAATTCCACAGGTTGACCATTGAGCCTTTCCAGATAAACTTCTTGTCGGTCCATGTTTCAAGAAATCGCGGCAAGTTTTCCAAACCACCATTGTAGTTCGACGACGTGGTATTTGTGTTTCCCGTCATGATCGACGCATTTACGGTCGTCTGGGAAGCCACGCGAAAATCCTTGGACAAGCTCGACTTGGAATCATCCCAGCTGTTCGAGAGGAATGTAACGGCGTCCCCGGCGATGGCGCACGGTTGCTTGTTGACCGTATTAAAGTCGCCCTCGACGTACACCGGATTCTCAGAGAAAAATGACATCGGCTGCCCGACATCAGAGCCATTGACCAGGCGGGCAGCATTAAAACCGGATCTGTCGTCGGAGAAATATATAACGCCGCTTGAAGGCCAATAAGCTGAGGTCTTCAATACGGATACGTCTATTTCGGTCGCCGAGACATTAGTGCCTTCACGACCGTCAAAAAACGTCTTGCTATCGATCGCACCGGCTGGCAGCGCACCAGTGACGTCGACCCATGTTCCCGCCACCTTGGCTTCAACCGCGCCGTCTATTATTCTAAGGTCGGCATAATTCTCGTAAGAATCGGGATTACTGGAGGCGCGCTCGATCAGCTTGTGCGGATCGCCGACATTGGTCAGCGGAAGGTTCAGTTCGCTCTGCCCGAAGGCGTGATCCTGTACGCGGCCGCCCCAGCGCGTTGAGGCCGAATCATACCAATTGGCATCGGTCGCCTCCAAAAACGAGCCATCGGCGTTTTTCATGTTCTGATGAATGCCATCGGCGTCTTTTATCAAGACGTTGCCGTTGTCGATCGATCCCGGACCTTTTCGCCCGTGAAGGATATCGCCCGAACAGGTCACATAACTATCTATGGACAGATTCGAGGCTGCCTGAAGCCACATATTGCCGTTGGAATGAACTCGCCCGATAAGCGTCATGTCCGCACCGGGAGCGATTTCGAGATCGTTTCCATAAAAAACGGCAAACTGGAATATCGGCACGAGATCGCATTGCCAGTCCTGGACCAGAGTTACAGACGAGTTATCGATGTTTGAGTTCGAAGTAGATGTAATCGTAAACCGCTTGACCAGGGCATGCAGTCCGGCCAGGGCTCCCTGTGTGAGGACTTCCTGGGCGGCAGCGCCGCCGTCTGTAGTACGGTACGCGACCACGCAGTCGTTGACGTTAGCCGTGCCCGACGGCAGCGTTGTCGGCGGCACACCGGTCGCCTCGTACTGCGTTTGCATGGCTGCCGCGGCCGTTTCGAGCCCGGCCTCGGCCGCGTAGAACGACGACATCTCGTTGAGTTCGTTACCGGCGATGGTTATTTCATCGTCGGCAAGCTTGAGAGCGGCCAAACCCACGACGGTCAGCATTATCATGACCATCAGGGCTATAAGGGTCGCGACGCCCCGGGAGTTTTTGATAGTCGTAGAGTATTTCATGTTCTCACCTGCCTTGTATCTAAGTGCAAAAATATCTTATGTGTCGAGGTTGCGAACGTTGACGGCCGACGTAATCGTCCTGGTCCGGTACGGTTGACCGGCAAGCTCTACATCGGCTTTGTCGGTTCGAGCCGTTATGGTGACGATCACTTCGCGCACGTCTTCGGGTATGACCGGTTGAGCGACCACCGCCCGATTTTTCATAACATAAAAGAACTGTAAATCCGTGATATTCTCGGCGTATACCTGCGGGGCCTGACCGGGTAGCTGCATCATCAGGTCGGGGTGCAGGGTATCGGAATCATCGAGGAAGAACTTGACCCTGTTTAAAAGCATGATGACCGAACCGGCTTCATAAGCCCTGGAAAGGTCCATAGTGCTGTGCTTAAGGCGCGCCGGTGCAGACAATACCTGCGTTACCTCGAAAAATTCACCGCCGCCGGAATCAGGATTAAAAATATAGGCCCATTGTCCGGGGAGAAATTGGGAAAGATCGTGCCCGTCACAACGTATATCTGCGGAGATGGTGGTCATCGGGTGTTCAACCACGGCTTTATCGTTGCCGCTGGCATAATTCACGATTAATGTATCCGGATTGGAGTCATACGCTTCAATGCCGTCAACCTGCAGCGGCAAGCCGTAACCGGCCATGCGTATCTGTTTGGTGAGTTCGCCTATGGCGGCGCGGACATTCTGCTGCATATCGATAATTTCTTCCTGCTGATTCCAGCTTTCGTGCTGGTTGACGTAAACCTTAAATATGGCCGTCGTTACGATGCCGGCCAGGATCATCGCAATCAGGGCTTCCAGGAGAGTGAATCCCGAAATTCCGTTCAGTTTGAAATTGAGTTTCTGCATAGCGTACCTCATTCAGGGCAATTCGCACTGCCATGTGTGAACCAGCGAAAAGAGTGTTCGTAGTTGGCTTGTTTTTGGGCAGCCGTATATGCCAGGTTCATATTCAAACCTCCTGAGGATGAAAGGGACGCTACCCCGCTGGGGATGTTGATTGTATCCGAGAATTCCATAATGTAATCACTTTTTTCCAATTCCTGTGTTATTCTAAACGTCAAGGTTTCGCACATTAACCGATGACGAAATATTCCGCGTTCGGTAAGGTTTTCCGGCCAGATCTATATCCGGATCGTTGGTGCGAGCCGTAATGTTGATGATTACCTGACGGATGTCTTCAGGTATGGCCGGTTGATCCAGTATCGCCCCATTTTTCATGACGTACTGAAATTGCAGGTCAGTAATATTCTCGGCGTAAACCTGCGGAGCCTGGCCCGGGAGCTGCATCATGAGGTTGGGGTGAAGCGAATCCGAGTAGTCTATATAAAATTTAACATGGGTCAAAGATAAAAGTATAGCTCCCTCATCGTAGGATCTGGACAGGGACATGGTATTGTGCTGAATGTGGGACGACCCCGTCTGCACTTCTGTTATCTCGAAAAATTCCCCGCCGCCCGAATCCGGGTCGAAAATGTACGCCCACTGTCCGTCCCAGAAACAGGATACATCATGTCCATCGCAGCGAAGCTCCGCCGACGGATTGGGCATTTTATGCTCGATTGTGGCATCACAGCCGGCATCGGCGTAATTAATAACGATCGTATCGGGATTGGTATTATAAGCCTCGATACCGTCGAGTTGCAACGGCAGCCCATATCCCGCCATACGAATCTGCCGCGTTAGTTCGTCGATCGCGGCGCGGGCATTTTGCTGCATGTCGATAATTTCTTCCTGCTGAGTCCAGCTTTTGTGCTGATTGA
>CAZMWI010000050.1:0-3839 GCA_964569945.1 uncultured Ignavibacteriaceae bacterium | reverse complement strand
TTTTGCTGCATGTCGATAATTTCTTCCTGCTGAGTCCAGCTTTTGTGCTGATTGACATAAACTTTAAAAACGGCCAGGGTAACGAGTCCGGCCAGGACCATTGCGATCAAGGCTTCCAGCAGGGTAAAGCCCGCAGCACCTTTTATCTTAGGTTTTAATACCCTCATAGCACACCCCTTAAAGACTTTCGGTTCTGATAAATGCGGTCATGGAATTGTTAAGCATGTCTCCGCGCCGATTCTGCCAGGAGGCGGTAATATCCACGCGCCGCAGATGGTTGGATGAATTGGAAACGCTCCAGGACCGGGTGATATTGTCGACCGTATCGACTCCATCGTCCAGCAGCATATCCGTCCGAAGCTCTTCCAGTTTCTCCTGCAAAAGCTGTGTGGAGCGGGTCGCCTGATTGGACCAGTCGTTGCCGTCAATTGCTATCATAGCCATGTGCAAAAGCATCAGGAGCGACACGGATAAGATAATGAGGGCAACCATGACTTCAAGAATTGTGAAGCCTTCATCGGATCTGATTTTCTTCATATTATAAACCTCTCTTAATATTCTTCGCCAGGATATGTTGAAAATGGCCTGCCAAAATGAAACAATTGTGGAATTGGCGGGCATTTTAACCATAAATAGGACCAGCAGGCTGTGCAAGTCAGTGAATTTCAACGGATTGACGAGCTGTCTCGGAAGTAATTAAAATAACACCAGGCTTTGAATCTCAGGGAACGCAAGCCCAAAATCAATTCAAGTTGTGGGAATTGCCCCATACATGATAGCAGAAATTCTAAGGTCAAAAAGGCGGCCGGATTTGTTAAATGGTTGATTGCTGCCGGTGAAATTTATATCTATAATATGAACCCCGAGACGTTTCCGGGGTTTGTTTTGAATATAGAAAGGATTGAAAAATAATGCCGTTGGGTTCACATATGTCAATCGCGGGCGGTGTTTACAATGCCGTCAGGCACGGTGCATCGGCCGGGTGCGAAGTCGTCCAGATTTTCACCAGACAGCCAAACCAATGGCGTGCCAAACCGTTGGACGATGAAGAAATCTCGCTTTTTTTGTCGGAACAGAAGGAGACCGGGGTAAAGGCGGCGTGTGCGCACAACAGCTATTTGATTAACCTCGCCTCGCCCAATGATGATTTGTGGGAGAAATCCTTCGCCTCAATGAAGGAAGAATACGAGCGCTGTAATACTCTTAAACTGCCCAATATCGTCATGCACCCCGGTTCGCACGTCGGCTCCGGCGAGGAGGCGGGATTGAAACGAATCGGCCGCGCACTGAACCGCCTGTTCTCGGAATTGCCAAATATCAAAACGGTTGTCTGCCTTGAAATAACCGCCGGACAGGGGACCAACCTCGGGTATAAATTCGAACATCTGGCGAAGATTATTGATATGGTGGAGGATAAGAACCGTATCGGCGTCTGTCTCGATTCGTGCCACATGTTCGGAGCCGGATACCCCATGCAGTCCGAGAAAGAGTACAAAGAAACGATGAAGGACTTCAACGGGCAGATCGGTTATAAATATCTCAAGGTGTATCATCTCAATGATTCGCTTCGGCCCTTCGGTAAGCGCAAAGACCGCCACGAACACATCGGCCAGGGGATGATGGGCATCGAGCCGTTCAGGTTTATCATGAACGACAGCCGTCTGCGGCGCGTCCCTATGATACTGGAGACGCCCAAGGGCCCGGATTACAAAGAAGACATTGAAAACATGAAGACGCTACGATCGTTAATTGAAGTAAAGGAAACACAGGACGCTGTGAAATAAAGCCATGAAACTGGGAATTTTAGGACTGCCGCAATCGGGCAAGACATCGCTGTTTAACGCCGCCTCGGGCAATGCCGTCGAGGTTGGCGACTTTTCTCAAAAAGAGCACCGGGCCATAATAAAAGTGCCGGACAGCCGTCTCGATGACCTTACGACGCTGGTCACGACCAAAAAAGTAACGTACGCCGAAATAGAATTTCTCGACGCCGCCGCCTTTACCGGGAAGGGCAAGCAATCCGGCAATATCAGCATACCCAATGAATTGCGTCTGATGGACGCCTTTGTGCTGGTGCTCGATGCCTTCTCCGGAGAGCACAACCCCGAAAAAGATTTGCAGACCATTACCGATGAAATGATCCTGGCCGATATGGCCGTCGTGGAAAACAATGTCGAGAAACTCTCGAAGCTGATTAAAGTGACAGGCAAAAAAGAACGCGCCCGCGAGCTGGAGCTCCTGGAAAAATGCCGGGATATGCTCAATGAAGAGAGGATGGTTTCGGAACTCGATCTCAGTGATGAAGACTGGAAAATTCTGCGCGGTTACGCCTTTTTAAGTCAAAAGCCCCAGCTTTTGGTATTTAATATTTCCGAAGATAAACTCCCGGAAACGAACAAATTATACGATAACTATTCAAAATACCGGGTCGGGGGCAAGCGCGATATCGTGGTCGTCTGTGCCAGCATCGAGATGGAACTGGCCTCACTTGCGCCGGAGGATCGCAGGGCTTTCCTCGACGATCTCGGTATCGCCAAGCCGGTTATAGATAAAGTCATACAGCGGTCGTACTCTCTTCTCGGATTGATATCGTTTTTTACCATCGGCGAACCGGAGTGCCGGGCGTGGACGATCAAGAAAGGTTCGCCAGCTCCCAAAGCCGCCGGTGCAATTCATACCGATTTCGAACGCGGTTTTATTAAGGCGGAAGTCGCCACCTATGACGATTATATGGTACACAAGACGCTGCCGGCGCTTAAGGCCGCGGCCAAACTTCATATAGAGGGAAAAGACTATGTGGTTCAGGATGGCGACGTTATCCTGTTCAGGTTTAACGTATAACTCCGAAAATTATACAGGGAAATACAGTGAATAAGATAGTCAAAAAAGCAAGCAAAACGGGTACGGTGATATTACCAGTCCTTCCGGTCAGAGGAACGACCGTGTTTCCGTCGCTGATTGTCCCGCTCATGGTCAATGAGCAGAAGCAGGCGAAATTGATCGATGAAGCGCTCATGCGCGGCAACACGATCGGGCTGTTCGGACAGTTGGACCAGGACAACAAAGACCCGGGCAAGGGCGATTTGTATCGTATCGGGACATCCGGGAATATTCTCAAGATGCTTCGTTTCCCCGACGGTTCCACTCGTTTCCTGGTGCAGGGATTGAAAAGGATTAAAGTAAAAAGATTTCTTCAGGATAAACCGTACATCACTGCTGAAGTTGAAGAAATGCATGAGTCGACCGCCGGCGACGTTAAAATGGAGGCGGTACAAAGAAATCTTCTGGAGCGTCTTAAAGCCGTCATCGACCTGGCGCCGAATCTGTCGGAAGAGCTTTATGTGTCCGCGATCAACCAGGAAACACCGTCCAAGATGGCCGACCTGGTGGCGTCGAGTTTGAACATCGCCTTACAGGAAAAGCAGGAAATTCTCGAAGAGGCCGACGTCTTCAAGCGTATGGAAAAGCTCCTCGCTTTGATTATCAAAGAAATCGAAGTGCTGGAACTGTCCAAAAAGATCCAGAACGAAGCTCAGTCGGAACTTGGCAAGCTGCAGCGCGAGTACATTTTGAAAGAGCAGCTTAAAGTCATCAAAAAGGAACTGGGTGAAAAAGACGACCGCGCCGAAATAGACGAATTCGCCAAGATGATCGATGAAGCCGGGATGTCCGAAGCGGCTGAATCCGCTGCAAAGAAGGAACTGGACCGCCTATCGCGCATGAATCCCGCTTCGGCAGAATACACTGTCTCACGAAGCTACCTCGACTGGCTGGTCAACCTTCCGTGGAATAAATCGACCGAGGACAGGCTGAACATCAGGAAGGCCAAGAAAGTCCTC
>CAZMWI010000049.1:5050-17701 GCA_964569945.1 uncultured Ignavibacteriaceae bacterium | reverse complement strand
CGCCGGATTCCTTGCATTTAAGCGCTTCGTCGATGGCCGCCCGGACGGCGTGCGAGCTTTCCGGGGCAGGGATAATCCCCTCGACCTGCGCGAACTTAATAGCGGCCGAGAAGACATCGTTCTGACGGTACGCTACGGCCTCGATAACTTTTTCATCATGCAGGAGGCACAAAATCGGGGCGTCTCCGTGATAGCGCAGACCCCCGGCGTGAATCGGGGCGGGTACAAATTTCGAGCCGAGCGTGTACATTTTAATCAGCGGTGTCAGACCGACCGTATCTCCGAAATCGTAATGATATATACCCTTGGTTAAAGTCGGGCAGGCGCTCGGTTCCACTGCGATCATACGAAGATCCTTGTGATCGGTCAGCTTATCTTTGATAAAGGGAAATATCAATCCCGAGAAATTTGATCCTCCGCCGACGCACCCGATCAGGACGTCGGGATAGATATCGAGCTTTTCAAGCTGCGTTTTCGTTTCCAGACCGGTTACGGTCTGATGCAGGCAGACGTGGTTGAGAACGCTGCCAAGAGAATATTTGGTGTCGTCGTGGGTGGCGGCGTCTTCGACCGCTTCGCTTATGGCTATGCCGAGCGAACCGGGTGAATCGGGATGGTCGCTTAATATAGTCTGCCCGGCCCGCGTTAGCTTGGTCGGCGACGGGTGTACTGTCGCACCGAACGTCTGCATGAGCGTCTTACGGTACGGCTTTTGTTCGAAGCTGACTTTGACCATATAGACGGTGCAGCCGAGGTTGAACGTTTTGCAGGCGAACGACAAGGCGCTGCCCCACTGTCCGGCACCGGTTTCGGTAGAGAGCCGTTTGACTCCCTCGTTCATATTATAATAGGCCTGCGCGACGGCGGTGTTGGGTTTGTGTGACCCGGTCGGGCTGACCGATTCGTTCTTATAATATATTTTGGCCGGGGTATCGAGGAGCTTCTCCAGGCGATGAGCCCGATGCAGCGGTGAGGGACGCCACAATTTATAAACGTCGCGTATAGGCTCGGGAATTTCGATCCAGCTGTCGCCGCTGACTTCCTGCTTGATCAACTCCATCGGGAAAAGCGGGGCCAGGTCATCCGGGCCGATCGGCTGTTTTGTGCCTGGGTGCAGGACCGGGGGAAGCGGCTTGGGAAGATCGGGGATGACATTGTACCACGCCCTCGGCAGGTCTTTTTCATCCAGAATGTAACGGGTGTTGTCCATATCGGTACTCCTTTATAGAAAACAATTATTCATCAAATGCAAAAGTCGGTTCGCGGTAAAATCGAATCGATTTGGCACGAACCATCGCCAGAATCATTTCGTCCAGCTCTTTATTTTTATCTTCGAGAGAGCGGTCGGCTTCGAGAAAATGCAAATCCATGTTTAGACCCAGCGCCCGCTTGGGAAGAAAGACGCGGGTTATACCGGACGGGAGCTTTATGCCGTTCAATGCCAGTTCGAGCAGCTCTTCTTTATCGAAATTACGAAACGAAACGAGCGTCCGGAACTCCGGATAGTGCATTTTAAGATGCTCGAGGTTTATGTAGCTGACGCGGTCGTAAATATTGTCGTGCAGGTACAAATCGGTCATTTGCGAAAGCCGACCGACCAGCGTCCCGAGGTCGCCGTCGGAGATAATCGTACAGCTCCGGCCATCGGAGAATATTAACGTGCACAGTCGCTCTTTGTCATTGTTTAACTCATCTTCGGTATGATCGAAACAGGTGACGCCTTCGATATCAGCTATACGTTTCTCGAAAAATTCACGATCCAGCTTTTCGATGGCGTGGTGCCAGCTGTCGACGATTAAGAGCCGGTCGTCGATATCAACAACCTGCACAACGATATGCTTCAGCCCCAGACTCGCAAGCGCCGTTACCCGGTTGGCGCCGTCAAGGATAATATATTCGGTATTGCCGTTACGCTGGGCAACAATCGGCGGGTTCTTGAGAATCTTTTCGGTTTTGAATCTTTCCTCCAGTTTAACCTTACGGAAATCGTCGGGATTTTCGTGGAATCGTAACCTGTTGACATCGACTATCTTCAAAGTCGGCAGTTCACCGATTTTAAGTTCATTACCGGCAGGCTTGGTCATGTATTCCTCGGTTATTTTTCCTACGGCGGGCCGTCTTAATAAATACGGATTCTTTTGGTTAATTATCGGCGGGCAGTCCCGAATATTGACCGGCCGAGAAAAATGTATATATAAGACACCTTACCGAAACGGAATGGAATTATATTTATTGTAAAAGGAGCCGTTTATTGATATCTTAGCCGCCGAATTGAAAGGAAGCTATGCCAAGTAACCCGCTATTATACGCCTTTATCCTGTCGCTGCTGCCGATTTCTGAACTTCGCGGCGGAATTCCGTATGCCGTCGCCAATGATATCCCGCTCGTAACGGCGTATGTATTATGCGTGGTGTCCAATATTCTGGTCATCCCGATTGTTTACCTGTTTCTGGAGACACTTCACAAGCAGTTTTATAAAATCCGTTTCTATAAAGTTCTTTTTGACAAATGGGTCGAGCGCACCCGCAGGAAGGCCGAGAAGAATGTCGCCAAATACGGGTACTGGGGGGTGATGTTGTTCGTGGCGATTCCGCTGCCGGTGACGGGTGCTTACACCGGAACCCTGGCGGCGTGGATTCTGAAGCTCGATGCTAAAAAGTCGTTCTGGTATCTGGCTGGTGGCGTGCTGATTGCGGGAATTATAGTCTCAATCGCCACCGTTTCCGGCATCAAGGCGTTCCAGATCTTTATGAAAAGATGACCAGGTCTTTGTCCGTGGCAACCGCTCTTTGGTATAAAATTAAAATAAACCACCCGTTGGGTGGGTAACAAAGCCGCAGTTTAGTGGTTTATTTTTCTGTCTGCTCGATAAGTTCTTCGTAGATTTTCTCTATCCGGTCGGCGATTTCTTTAAGACTGAACGTCTTCAAAACTGTTTCGTGGACGCCGTCGCTGGCGTATTTTTGAGCAATGCCCCGTACGATATCTCTTTGTATCGCCTCGAAATTGTGACGGAAGCGGCCTTTGCAGTCGATGTCGCCGAATGCACAGGCGATGGCTTCTTCGGTATTGCTCTCGTCTATCAGTCCGATACTCCGGGCCGTACCTACCGCCACCAGCGGACGACCCATCATGAGGGCCTCGATCGCCGCCGATCCCGATGCGATAACCACCGCGGATTCGGCCAGATATATGCGGGGATCGTTTGTGGCACCAACCAGCTCGATCGTATTTTCGAACTCGGCGAATTCCGCCGGAAGATAATCATCGCCGATAACGCGGACATTGTACTTACCGTACTCGAATACTTCCTGCATCATCCTTAAAGCTATTTGCCCCCGGGGACCGGTCAGGCCGCCGACCAGAGTGACAATCGACCGTGAAGATTTTTTCTTGAAGGTCCGTGGTGCAAAATGATTGGGATCGATCCCGGTATTGACAGTTTCGATTTTGTCCGCTTTCACCCCCGCGTTTTCGACCGCTCTCGTCTTTATCTGTTCCCACGCGACCACCGTCCGCTGGCCGTGAAGCGACGGCGATATGCTTTGCCTGGCGTCCGGATGGAAACCGTGCAGCGTAGTCATCAGCGGAATGTCGCTGGCGCGAGCGGCCCAATATACGCTCTTGTCGACCCCGTGAGCATGAATCAAGTCGATTTCGACGTCTTTGATAAACCGCCGCAGCCCCACGATATTCCGGACGCAGTTCGAAAGACCGGTTTCACAGAAGGGGAAGGGGATATGTTCGGTTTCGCAGTCCCGGTTTAAGGCATCGGATAAAATATAGACATTGTGGCCCCGGCGAAGAAGTTCGTCCGACAGGTTGATTACGTACTTTTCGGTGTCGGAAGATTCCGACGGCAGCAGGGCCATGACTATATTCATAATCTTTACTCAAATCGGCCGTAGACTGGACTAACATTCGGGGTGAATTAATTTTTCTTTTTTAATTCAATTTGTCCCAGGTAAATTTTTTCCAGGCGATCGACAATTAATTTTATATCGAATTCATCTTTAACTTTGGCGATGACTTCGTCATCGGAGCGTTTTTTCTCGATGGCTTTCACGATATCGGCCCTGAGCGGGGCGAGATCGTGGGTTTTTGTTTCGTCCTCGTTCCAGTCGCCGAAGTTATTGGCCAGGGCCTGCCCGACATTTTCGGGGGTAATAAACCCCAGCGATGTGTCTTCACCCACCGCCACCACGGGGCGGCCCATCAGGATCGCCTCCATCGCCACCCGACCGGCGCCGACGACGGCATCGGACTGCGCCATAAAGGCGGTGACGTCGTCGACGTACCCGATAAATTCCACGTGCTTTGCGAACTTCCCGAACTTTATCGGTATATCGCTGCCACCGATGGATTTTACAAGGTATTTATCGTATTCGAAAACTTCATCCATCAGGCGGTACGCGATTTCACCTTTCGGTCCGGACAGCCGTCCGATAATTGACACGACCGGCTTGTGGTTGTTGGTTTCGGCAAACGACGGCGCGAAGGCACCGGTGTCGATACCGTTGCGCACTATAACTATTTTATCCGGGTCAATACCGAGGCGATTGACCGTGTGGGTTTTTACGTTTTCACAAATCGCAATTGACAGGTCCCCAAACGCCGGAAACATCTTTTTCGAAAAATGAATCGCCTGGCGGCTGTGCAAAGTTGTCAGCATGGGCGTGCCGGTCAAGCGGCTCGCAACGAACGAAACCCAGCTCGAGGCCCGCGCGTGGGCATGAATCAAATCGATATCCTTCTCGCGAATGAACGCCGTGAGCTTTTTTATTATGCGGTAGCGGTTGGGATAATTCCTCAGGCAAAAGCGCATGGGATAATATTCCGCTTTAGTTTTGCGGCTCAGATTGTCCGACATTATGTAGACCTTGTGTCCGCGATTGATCAGTTCGTCGGATATGGCTACGGCGTACGTTTCCGCACCGGTCATTTCGATCTGGGCCAGGGCCATGAGAATGTTCATTGTCTATGCACCGTGAATTTTGTCCCGGATTTTTTCCCCGAGAGCGAAACATCGGGCGAGGTCATCGCCGCCGGGGACGTAGTTGGAACTGATACCGTCGTCGACCAGCTCGAATTTCATTTCTTCGAGCATACCGTTTAACTGCTTGACGATCGTGTCCTGCCAGCCGTACGATCCAAAAGCAGCAGCAATTTTATTTTGAGGTGAAAGGCCTTTCATGTAGGTCAAAAAGTCGGCCATCTTCGGCAGGATATTTTTATTAAGCACCGAGGAACCGACAATCACCGCCCGCGCTTCGAGAATTTCGGTTATTATATCGCTGCGGTTGTTGCAGCGAAGGTCAAACACCCGCACGGATATTCCATCGGAATCGAGTCCGTCGGCAATTGTCCGCGCCATGTGTGCCGTACTCTCCCACATTGTATCGTACACAATAACGGCTTTAGAAGTGCTTTTGTGCTCCGACCAGTAGATGTACTTGTTCATGATCATATCAACGTCTTTGCGCCAGAGCAGGCCGTGATCGCAGGCCAGAAGCGACGGCTTGATTTCTTTCTTTTCCAGCTTGGCCAGAAACTTTCTCATTCCCGCCGAAACCGGGTAGAAGATGTTGGCGTAATATTTGGCCGCCTGAAAATACAGCTCACCGGGCTCCACCAGATCGTCGAAACGTTCGTTGGTGGCGAAGTGCTGGCCGAAAATATCGTTGGAGATTAAAACCCTATCTTCCTTGATATACGAAACCATGCTCTCCGGCCAATGGAGCATTGGTGAGCCGATAAATTCAATCGTCTTGCCTCCCAGGTCGAGCACGTCACCTTCTTTCACGATTTCAAACGGCCAGCCCGCGCAGTCGAAATGGGCACAAAGAGTCTTCTGAGCGTTAGCCGTGCAGTACAGCTTTTCCGGCTGCACGACTTTGATAACTTCCGGCAGCGAGCCGGAATGGTCCATCTCGGCATGGTTGACGACTATATAATCTATGGCCGACGGTTCGACGACTTTCTTTAGTCCTTCCAGATATTCTTTCGTGAAAGCCGCCTTAGTGGTATCGAAAAGGACTGTCTTTTGGCCCTTGACCAGAAAGGAGTTATAGGTCGATCCCTTTTCGGTCTGATAACCGTGGAAGTCGCGCAGGTTCCAGTCGACGATGCTCAGGCAGTGCACGTTCGGTGCTATTTCAATCGGTTGCATGATATTTCCTCGTTTCTAATCTATCGTTCCATATCAGAAAACGAAAATTATAAAAAAAGTGGCCGATTATCAAGGCCGGTGTGCATTAATTATCGGGGCGGGCCAGTGTTGCCATATATAAGTGTTGAATTGGCTTGCCTTTAACCGACTTCGGTCTATATTAAACCGGATGACCCGAACCGCACTGTGCGGCCGGGCAAAAACCCCCAAGGGCTCAGCGGAGAAAATTCTTATGGGTTGGTTGAGAAAAGGCTACAGTGCCGGTGACGAGGAAGTTAAAGTCGTCCTCGATCAATTGAAGAAGAAATTCGATATTTTTTCCCGCCTGCTCGAGAAGAACAATCACATCCTGTCAATCATGAGCGACCTTGAAGAAAAAGCGCAGGGCGATTATGTTTTCGATACCAATTATATCCGCAACACGCTCGACGAGGCCCGGTTCAGCGTCGAGGAGTTGATCTGGCTTTTGGTGGAACTCGGCGGCGACGACTATAAGCCTTTAAAGTACCAATTTGATATCATCGACGCCAAAGTCGAGAGGCTGATGCCCGGCAATCAGCCTATACCCGAAGATGAATTTATTATTCCGTTCGACAAAATCGAAAGCAAGCGGGCTTTCAGTGTCGGCAGTAAAAACGCCCATCTCGGGGAGATGAAAACCAAACTGGGCCTTCCGGTGCCGGAGGGATTTGCTATCAGCGCGTGGGCGTACAAACATTTCATAGATTCGAACGATTTGCAGACCCGTATCAGCGAGAAGCTCAAGAAGCTGGATATCAAGCAGTTCCGGCAACTCGAAGAGGTCAGCCGCGAAATAAACGACATGCTGATATCATCGCCGGTGCCCGATGACCTCGCCGAGGCCATCCGGGCAGGATTCGACAGCATGACCGAAAAGGCCCCCGGCGCGAGAGTGGCCCTTCGTTCCAGCGCGCTCGGCGAGGATACGCTGTTCAGCTTTGCCGGGCAGTACGCCACCTATCTTAATGTCACGCGAGACAACCTGCTCGACCGCTACCGCGATATTATCGCCAGCAAATTTACGCCGAAGGCCATTTATTATTTCCTGAGTCATTCTTTGACTGAATCGGAACTGGCGATGTCGGTCGGGTGTGTGGCGATGGTCGATGCCGCCGTAAGTGGTGTTATATATTCGCGCGATCCGGTCAATCCCGACAGCGGGTGCATGATTATCAGCAGCCTGTACGGACTCGGTAAGAACCTTGTCGATGGAAGAGTCGAACCGGATCGTTTCCGCGTGTCGCGCCAGGACATCAACCGCCAGGAAATCCATCTAACCCCGAAGCCGGTCTGTTTGGTCAGCGACAAAGAAGGCCGGATAATCGAGATAGCCGTGCCCATCTCGGACCAGCTCGAAGCCACGCTCGACAGAGGGCAAATCCGGCAATTGGCCGAATATACTCTGATGCTGGAAAAACACTATGGCTGCCCGCAGGATATAGAGTTTGCGATAGATCATTCCGGCCAATTGTATTTCCTTCAGGCCCGCCCGCTGCGGGTTCTTCGTTGCGGAACAATCGCCGGTGAGCCGGATATTGGAACGCTGCAGGTTCTTCTGCGCGGAGGGTTTACCGTCTGTCCGGGAGTCGGCGGAGGGCCGGTGTACAAAGCTCTCTCGACCGCCGACCTGGCCGATATCCCCGATAAAGCCGTGGTTGTCGCGCCCAGTCCATTTCCGGGCTTGATTACCGCGATGGGGCGTATCAGCGCTCTGGTGACCAAATCCGGCGGCGTCGCCAGCCACATGGCGACTATAGCGCGCGAGTTTCACCTGCCGACTATCATGGGACTGGTCGACGCCGACCGGCTCCGGCCGGGGGATCAGGTGACGGTCGACGCCTGCCGCACGACCATTTTCGAGGGGTTCCAAAGGGAACTCATCGAGGTTCGGCGTATCGACGAGGAAATTTTCAACGATATGGCCATTTATGACATTCTCGACCGGGTTATGACCAAAGTTTCGCCGTTGAATCTGATCGATCCGACCTCGCCCGATTTTATGCCGGAAAAATGTTCGACTTTGCACGATATTACCCGTTACGCGCATCAGAAAGCGATGGACGAGATGTTCACGGTTTCGGCCGGGGCGGAAGACACGCTGCGTATCGGAGTGTCGTTGAAAAGCAAGATGCCGATCAACGTACGAATCTTATATCTCGATCAGGAGTATGATTCTTACGCTCGCAGGGGGCATATCAAGGAAAGCGCCATCGAATCGGTTCCGATGCGGGCCTTCTGGAGCGGAATCGTCGAGGAAGGCTGGCCGGTTCACGCCGATGATCCGCGCATCAAGGGACTGATAAGTTATAACGCTGCCACCTACGGCCGCAAGCGCGGTCGCAAGGACTGGTCCGACGACAGCCTGGCCGTGCTGGGAGAGACGTACATGATGCTCTCGATGCGCATGGGCTATCACTACACGACGTTCGAGGCGGTCTGTACCGAAGAAATCAGCAAGAATTTTATCCGTATGCAGTATAAAGAAGGCGGGGCGTCGCTGGATCGGCGCATCAGGCGCATTAGATTAATTACGGAAATACTAACCCGGATAGGTTTTGAAAATTACAGCCACCAGGATTTTCTCAATACAATTATCGCGTATCAGGACCAGCCGTCGATCGAGGAAAAGCTCCGCCTGATGGGTCGTCTGACGATGATGACCAAGCAGCTGGATATGGCGCTGTCATCGGACGATATCACCGACTGGTACATCCGCGACATCGCCCGAAAGCTCGGACTGAAGCCGCCGAGGAGCAAAAATGCCGATTGAAAACGAAACCGGCGGCAACCGTATCAAATCATTAATCAGTGCTGTACTGGAATGGCGGCATACCGTTTTTGTTGCGGCGATATTGCTTCTGGGTGTACTTATCGTTGCCTTCTGGCTGGAAAGAGCCGGAGTTTTCAGCGACCTGTCGTATTCACATCATGTCTTTATCGAAGTGGTGCTGATTGTCGGGCTGTTCATTTTTGGATGGCTGGCGGTGTTGTATCAATACCGTATATCACGTTCCCTGAAAGAAAAAGTCAGTGAACAGCAGGAATTCATGGCCAGTATTCTGCAGAATTCCATCGACGCCATCATATTTATCAACCTAGAAAATCATGTTAAAGTCTGGAATCGGGGGGCAGAGCTGATATTCGGTTATACCGCCGATGAAATGCTGGGGCAGTCGTTCCACCGACTGGTGCCGTCCGATATCGACGCCGATGCGGAACTTCGAAAAATCCGCGAAGAAGCGGAAAAGCGTGGTTTCGTTAAAAACTACCGTACGGCCCGAAATACGAAAACCGGACAGCGCATACAGGTTGATATTTCCCGCACACTGGTTCGGTCGGAGACGGGAGAGATACTCGGTAGTACCGCGATTATCAAAGACATCACCGAAGAAGTCGGATTGCAGCAGAAAATATACAACGCCGAGAAGCTAGCCTCGATCGGGACGCTGGCGGCCGGGGTGGCTCACGAAATCAACAATCCGCTGAGCATAATTCTCGGCTTCGTGGATTTGCTCGCAGAGAAGTTCGATAAGGGATCATCCGAATACAACGACCTTAGGATCATTGAGCAAAACGCACAAAACGCAAAACATATTGTCGACAATATGCTCGGTTTTGCGCGGGTCACCGAGGGGTTTGAAGATACCGTCGACGTCCCTAACGCCATAGATACGGTCGTCAAAATAGTCAAGAGCGCGCTGCTGGGAGAGAAGATCGAAGTTGTCGTCGAAATTTCCGATGACCTTCCGCGCGTCAAGGGTGATCCCCGCGAGATACAACAGGTGCTTTTGAACCTGATAAACAACGCCACGGCGGCGATGGCAGCAGACGGCGGCACACTGACCGTCTCGGCCTCGCAGCGCGGCGACAGGGTCGAAATGTCCGTGGCCGACACCGGCGAGGGTATCCCCGAGCGGTACAAAATGAAAATATTCGACCCGTTTTTTACGACGAAAAAGGTTGGCGAGGGGACCGGTCTGGGGTTATCTTTGTGCTACGGCATCGTTAGCAAATACGGCGGGACGATCACGTTCGAATCGCACGCGTCCGAAAACGGCGGCGACCAACCCTCCGGTTCCGTTTTTGTCGTTTCGCTGCCAATTGCCGATCCGGATAAATCCGATTGAGGAGAAATTTGCCCGTGCCCCAAATTTTGATTATTGACGACGAACCGCACATGCTTCAGCTTCTGGAGCGAATCGTCGCCGAGAAGACGACTTATAAGACAGTTGCTACCAACAGTTCGCTCGAAGTCCCTCAGCTTCTCGAAAACAATGTCTTCGACCTGATTGTCACCGACCTGCGTATGCCGGGCATGGACGGCATGGAGATTCTTGATCTTGTTAAAAAAGACGACCGGTGGGAGAAAGTGATCCTGATTACGGCGTTCGGTTCCATCGACGTCGCCCTCGCCGCGCAGGACAAAGGGGCGTTCGATTATATCACCAAGCCGTTCAAAAAAGAGCAGATCGTGTTCGTCATCGAAAGAGCGATGGCCTTTCAATCAATGCGCCGCGAGCTGAAAAAGTACGATGACATGGTAAACGCTGAACCTTACGAGCTCGCTCAAAAGTTATTCAAGAAAAATTACATAAAGACGCTGGCCCGTAAGTACAACCGGGACATAGAGCAACTGTCCGCTAAGACCGGTCTGACGGCTGAAGAAATCACCGCCGCGCTCGAGAACGATGATAAGGGTAATTGAAAGGAAAATTGAGCTATGAAGGATATCCGCGCCGGAGACGTCATGATCGATCTGGAAAAATACCCCCACGTCCCGTACTGGTTCACTCTCCGCCAGGCCATGGCCGAATTCGAGGGCTCGGCTATCGAAACCGACGGACAGGTTTCACTGCCGCGCGTTTTGCTGGTCTTCGATGAAAAATACAACCTTATGGGTATGCTGCGACGCCGCGATATCCTGCGCGGCATGGAACCGAGGATACTTTCGCAGATGAGCGATGAAGAACGGCTGGAGATTTTCGATTCGGCCAGGGACCCGGATTTTTTACGGGTACCCTTCGATAAAATACTCGCAGGCGTCGAAGACCAGGCCGAGCAGGAAATTGGTGAGTACATGATTCCGATAGAAACGGCGGTCGATTTCAACGATCATATTTTCACGGTGATATATGAAATGAATTTTCAGGACACATATCTATTGCCGGTACTCAAAGACGGATCATTGATCGGCGTGGTGCGCACGGTCGACGTCTTCCGCAAAATCGCCGAACACATGATCGGCGACATGGGCCGAAAAAAACCCGAATAGTGCCTTAATTGGCGATTAATTGGCCCGGGATTTCGTCAAAATATCCCTGATTACAATTTATCAAATATCATCTCAATTCAATAAATCAGGCTTCAAACCCAACCGGGCGGCATCTGAAGCGTATATCGAATGTCAGCCCGGATTAAACGTTTGAGCCGACCGCCGATAACTATAAGAAGGGAATTTTCGGCGCGAATTTGAAAATTAAAGGAACTTGCTTATATTATGGCTGATAAAACCAGGACCGGCACAAAAAATAACAGGAAGACCAAAATGGCGGCGGCACCGTTTCAAATCAAAGACTGCGCGCTTATCGTCCGCATCAGCGATATGCTTCCGGCCATCAACCTGCGCGAATTCAGACAGCAGCTGACACAATGCCCGATCGATTCGGTATATCATCATTTTTTCGAATGTGCCCTGCGGCCGTCGTTCGATGACCCGGAATTTCACAACGATTTCGCCCGCTGGGCGAAACGCGACCTGCACGACAGCGTCCTCGCCGAACGCCTGGAAATAATAAATCCCTACGAATTCCCCGATCTCGAGGAACTGCGGAAAAATGTCGTTGATATAGTCGATGACCGCCTCAGCGAGATTCATACGATACCCTGGGCCCTGGACGACAGCGCCTTCATTTTTCACAGCGCCACGACCGTCGTTTTCGATACGACCAACACGATCAATTCACCGCAGGAGCTGAGCAGAGCGGTGCGGGAAATGACGGCGGGGTCAGTGTATTATCATTTCTGGGAGGCTCGTCGCCGGACTGAAGAGCGCATCGACGACTTCACCGTCTGGCTCAAGGACTGGAACCACCACGGAGCGGAAACGATCAAGGCGCTTTCGGAGATAGATTTTTATTTTATGGGATTGAGCGAATTGCGGGGCAGACTTATTGAAGTTTTCGACCAGACTATCAACTCGCGGGGGAATTCATGAGATCGCTTGCAGATTATGAACCGATCGTCGGACTGGCCGTCCTTCAGCAGCTCGAACAGCTGGCCGGCAACCTGGCCGGGCTGAAAGTTGTCCACGTCAATTCCACCAAGGCGGGCGGCGGTGTCGCCGAGATTCTTCACTGGATGGTGCCGTTCATGCGCGAGTTGGGGATCGATGCGTCCTGGGAAGTGATAGAAGGCAACGAACCGTTTTTCAACGTGACGAAGATGTTCCACAACGGCCTTCA
>CAZMWI010000049.1:0-5040 GCA_964569945.1 uncultured Ignavibacteriaceae bacterium | reverse complement strand
CTTCAGGGGGAAAAAGTCAACCTGCTGAGACATCATATAGACGCCTACGAAGAAACCAACAGCCGCAACGCCGAACGGTTGCGCCCGATACTGGAAGCGGCCGACGTGGTCATTATCCACGACCCGCAACCGGCGATGTTGCTCAGTCTTTGTCCCGGACGGCGCGGCAAATGGCTCTGGCGCTGTCACATCGACGCCAGCCGACCGGCGCGTTCGGTCTGGAAATATCTGCGACCGATGCTCGAAAATTACGACGCCAGTATTTTCTCCATGGCGCAGTTTTCGAAATCGCTGCCCCACCCGCAGTTTCTGGTGGCACCGAGTATCGATCCGTTGAGCGAAAAAAATATCGATCTCGATAACAGCGAAATACAGGCAGTTTACAGCCAGTTCAATATCGATCCGGCACGACCTGTTTTAACCCAGATTTCCCGTTTTGATCGGTTCAAAGATCCGCTGGGGGTGATTGAGGGTTATAAGTTGATTCGCAAGTTCGCCCCGGCACAGCTGGTCCTTGCGGGCGGGGGCGCCGATGACGACCCCGAAGGCGCGCAGGTGCTGGAAGAAGTCCGTCAGGCGGTCAACGGCGATAAGGACATTCACGTCCTGTTGTTACCGTCGAACGCACACAGAACGATCAACGCCCTGCAGCGCTGCTCGGATATAATCGTCCAGAAATCGACCCGCGAAGGTTTTGGCCTGACCGTAGCCGAAGGCTTGTGGAAAGGCAAACCGGTCATCGGCGGCGACGTCGGCGGTATCCGGCTTCAGGTAATCGACTATCACACTGGCTTTCTGGTCAACAGCCCCGAGGGCATGGCCCAGCGCGTGCGCTATCTGCTGACCTATCCGCAGACGATGAAAACGATGGGCCTCAAAGGCCGCGAATTTGTCCGCGAAAATTTCCTTTTAACCCGCCACCTTCGTGAGTATCTTACGCTCATGGTCGGACTGCGGCGGGGATTCGCCAATCGACTTATCGCCGCGGCCTGATCGCATCGACACAGGAGTCGTTTTGGATGAAACCGTCGAAAGTTTTTTCGAGTCGCTGAAATCAGCCCGGCAGAGGTTGCTTCTTCTGGACTATGACGGCACCCTCGCACCGTTCGTGGTCGATCGAGACAAAGCTTTTCCATACCCCGGCATAGAAATCAGGCTGGATAAGCTCATAGAATCTGCCAATACCGAAGTTATTATCATCTCCGGGCGGGCCTTAAACGATTTAAAGCCGCTTTTGAATCTTAAGGACTACCCCGAAATGTGGGGATCACACGGCTGGGAATCTCTCTCAAGCGACGGCCATTACGACCTCAAGCCGGTTGCATCGAGCGATCTGGCGGCTATTACCGACGCTCGTGAATATGTTTATGAAAGCAAGCTCGACACTTATCTCGAAGAGAAACCGGTCTCGCTGGCGATTCATGTGAGGGGGGTTGAAAACAGGATTGCCCTTGATATTATGACCAAAATTAAGCATTATTGGGAGAGAATCGCGGCCGACTCGAACCTGATGTGCGATGAGTTCGACGGCGGGATTGAACTGAAGGTGCCGGGATTCAACAAGGGGCATGTCGTGCGTGAGATTTTGCAGCGCTACTCCTCGCCTCCGTCAACCGCTTACCTGGGTGATGACTCGACAGATGAAGACGCTTTTCGGGCGCTGGAAGGCAATGCTCTCAGGGTTCTGGTCAAAGAAGAAAACCGCCCGACTGCAGCCGATGTCAGAATTGCCCCGCCCGATGAATTGATAAAATTTTTGGACCGATGGATAGAAATTGAAACAGGAAACTGAAAAAAACTGCCCCAGCCGACCGGTTATAGTTTCAAACCGACTGCCTATCAAGCTGGACAAAGTCGATGGACAGTGGATTGTACATCCGGGAACCGGCGGTCTGGTGACGGCTCTGGCGCCGGTCCTCAGGGATAAGACCAGTTTTTGGGTGGGATGGCCGGGAGCACCTATCGACGATGAACTGCGGCGGCTGCTCGACGAAAAGTCGTCTGAAATCGGTTTCAAGCTGGGCCTGATTGATTTGACCGAAGAGGAAATCAGGGGGTTTTATCGGGGTTTTTCCAATGAAGCTATCTGGCCGCTGTTCCACGATCTTCTCGATCATTGCAATTTCGACAACACCCAGTGGGAAACTTATCAACGGGTTAATTATAAATTCGCTAAGGCTGCGATAGAATTCGCCACCGACGATCATTTCATCTGGGTGCACGATTACCACCTGATGCTGGTCGGGCATTTTCTGAATGAAATGGGTTTTGCCGACCGCGGCGCGTTCTTTTTGCACATCCCGTTTCCGCCTTACGATATTTTCGCCCGTCTGCCGTGGCGGCAGCAGATTCTCGAAGCCCTGCTCAGTTTCCGGCTGGTCGGGTTCCAGACCGAGCGGGATCGCCGCAATTTTGTCCGCTGTGTCCGGCAGCTTCTTCCCAAGGCGCATGTCAGCCAGGACAAGAAATTTAATGAGATCAACTACGACGGCCGGATCAGTCGCAGCGGGGCGTTCGGGGTCAGTATCGATTTTAAGTATTTCAATAATTACGCCAAGTCGAAAGAAGCGTCGGATTCGGCGTGGTATTTTCACGAAAAATTCCCGAAGCAGAGGATAATTATAGGTATCGATCGACTCGACTATACCAAAGGCATCCCGCATCGCCTGCTGGCCTTTGAAAATTGTCTCGAACGTTACCCCGAACTTCGTCAAAAAGTCGTTCTGGTACAAATAGTTGTGCCCAGCCGCACGGAAGTGCCGGAGTACCAGCTTATGAAAAGCCAGATCGATGAGATGGTGGGGCGGATCAACGGACGGTTCACGTCGGAAGGCTGGGTGCCGATTCATTACATCTTCGGGACCCTGTCTCCGCCGGAGCTTTCTGGGTATTATAAAGCCTCCGAAATCGCGTTGATAACGCCTCTCAAAGACGGTATGAATCTGGTGTCCAAGGAATACTGTGCGTCGCATTGCGATGGCGACGGAATCCTGATTTTGTCGGAATTCGCCGGGGCCGCCAGCGCCTTAAATTCCGGTGCTATCCTGGTTAATCCGTATAATGTAATTGAGGTTGCGGACGCCATCTTTTATGCTTATTTTATGGATGAAACGGAAAGACGAAACAGGATGCGCAAGATGAGAACACAAATCAGCCGAAATACGGTCTTCAAATGGGTTGACCAATTCCTGACGTCTTTTTGCAGTGCCCCCGGTCCCGTAAAAGGGCACTGGCCGGATACGGTTAAGACTGCCGGATAACCACATATGTTCTTTCCCGGCGGTGCCCGGGACCCTGAATAAATTCCGATATTAATACTGTTGCGCGGCCCGGCCGCGAATATAGAAAGGAGACAGATATGGCTGTCACAACGTCCGCCAAAAACAACCTCGGCTATTCCGAGCTGTCCGATAAAGAAATTCTGGATATCGACAAACTGTATGGTGCAACGCACTACGGTCGTCTGAAAACGATCGTGCGCAAGACGCAGGGCGCCTGGATGTACACGCAGGACGGCCGCAAGATCCTCGACTGCCTCGCCGCGTACAGCGCCGCCAATCCCGGTCACCATCATCCCAAAATCGTCCAGGCGCTGGTGACGGCTCTTCAGAACGGTTACGGGTCGGTGATTTCCAACGTCGTGTACACCGACGTCATGTCGCTGTTCTTGAAACGCATCTCGACGTTGGTGCCGCAGATGGCCCCGCGCATTTCGAACAGCGGCAACAAAGCCCTGCCTAAAAACGGCGGGGTCGAATCGGTCGAGACGGCGATCAAACTGATGCGCTATTACGGCTACAAGCAAAAGGGTATCCCCGACGGTAAGCAGGAAATAATCGTCTTCGATAACAACTTCCACGGCCGCACGACTACGATCATTTCGTTTTCGACTACCGATAAGTACAAAGAAGGTTTCGGACCGCTGACGCCGGGATTTCACAGCGTGCACTACGGCGACCTGGCCGGGGTCGAAAAACTGATCAACAAAAATACCTGTGGGATTCTGGTCGAGCCGATGCAGGGCGAAGGCGGAATGTATATACCGCCCGCCGGATTCCTCAAGGGCCTGCGCGATCTGTGCGACAAGCACGACCTGCTTCTGGCTTTCGATGAAATCCAGGTCGGGCTGGGACGTACCGGCAAGACGTTCTGTTTCGAGCACGAAGGCGTCGTTCCCGATGCCATCATCCTCGGCAAAGCCATCTCGGGCGGACTGGTGCCGCTTTCGGTGATGGTCACCAACCGCGACCTGATGGACCTGGTATTCAAGCCGGGCTCCGACGGGTCGACGTACGGCGGCTATCCGCTGGCCTGCACCGCCGGTCTGGCCGCGCTGGACGTTATGGTTGACGAAAAACTGGCCGAGCGCGCCGCCAAAACCGGACAAGTCCTGAAATCGAAGATCGACGAGGTTTGCTCGCGTTCGAGCCATGTCAAAGAGACGCGCGGGCGCGGGCTGTTTATCGGTATCGAAGTCAAGAGCGGCGATGCCATGCAGTATTGCCACAAGCTGCTCGACATGGATATGCTCGCCAATGACAGCCACGGCCACACGATCCGTATTTCACCGCCGCTGATTATCGATGATTCCGAAGTAGATTATATTGTCGAACGGCTGGAAAAGGTGCTGGTGGATTAACATTGATGATCAATAACCGCGATTGATTAGGAAACAAGGTGGATAAAGAAACTTGGTGGATTAATAATCGTAGTAGATTGATAAACATGGTGGATTAATTAGAATATCCCATCTTATTTATTACCCTGGGCGTGTCTGGATTCCGGACGCGCCTTTTTTATCGTGTCGTAGCGTAATGTCATTCCCGACTTGATCGGGAATCCAGTTCTTGGTTGTCTTATTGTGGAATGCCAAATCCATTAATACTTGTAACGTACAATGGCCATTGCGCTTACGACATAATGGGTTCGAATTTGAAAGTTAAAATTCCACCCGCCCCCGAAAACCAACTTTGCACTCGAATGTACTGATGATTGACAATGATTGTTTTTTCCGTCACGAACATATTAATAGCTCCCTTT
>CAZMWI010000048.1:12625-17931 GCA_964569945.1 uncultured Ignavibacteriaceae bacterium | reverse complement strand
GATTGCGGTCAATCCGACGACGCCGGTCGATACTTTCCTCTGCACAGCGGATCAAATCTGCTATCAGTTCGGAGCCGGAGATCCCGACGGCGGCTCATTGACCTGGTCCAAAATTTCAGGCAACGGAGCCATAACTTCCGGCGGTAACTGGTGCTTCAATGCCACCACGAGCGGTGCATATACTATCATGGCCAGGGTGGCCGATTCATGCGGCGCGGCCGATACGACCACGCTCACCTACAACGTCACTATGAACGCACCGCCGGTCGTTACCGTGGATGACGACATCAGTACCTTCCTCTGCACCGGTGATTCATACTGCTTCGGTTACACGGTAACCGATCCGAACGACAACGTCGTCACGGAAACGCTCTTTGCCGGAAGCGGCACGATCGACACGGTCGGCAACGAAGTCTGCTTCACGCCTCCGTCGAGCGGCGTGTACCAGTTCATCGTCCGGGCTACCGACGCTTGCGGCGCTTTCGACCAGGATACGATAAACGTGACTATTAACCTCGGCAGCGCGGTCAGCGTAACCTGTCCGAACGACACCACGATGTTCCTCTGCGGACCGCAACAGATTTGCCGCCCGGTCACGATACCGTTCGATACCAACGTCGTTGTTTCGCCGATTGGAACGTACAGCGCCGGTGAGGTCTGTTTCGACGCCGACACGGCCGGACACTATGTCATTGACGTCCAGGCCAATTCGTCCTGCGGCTCGGCCGATTGTCAGGTTGTGGTCGATGTCACCATGAACTCGGCGCCGGTCGCGACTGATCCAGCGGCGGTCGATACCTTCCTGTGCGCCTCGGGTCAGATTTGCTACCAGTTCAACGCTTCCGATGTCGACGGCGGAACGCTCAATTGGACCAAGATTTCCGGCGACGGCACTATCGACGTTTCGGGCAACTGGTGCTTCAATATCCTGATGACAAACACGAAAACCATTACGGTGGCGGTGACCGACCCGTGCGGTGCGGCCGACACGACCACCATGACATACAACGTCACCATGAACACGGCTCCGGTCGTCGATCTCGGTGACGATATTTCAGTCTTCCTCTGCGCCGGTAATTCATACTGCTTTGATTACACTTTGTCAGACGCCGATAACAACATCGTGCTGGAGACGCTGACAAGCGGTTCCGGTACTATTGACACCGTCAACAACCAGATCTGCTTCACGCCGACGTTACCGGACTACTACGAATTCGTGGTTACCGCGACCGACGCCTGCGGTGCAACTGATGCCGATACGATTATCGTTAATGTCGCACTCGGCAGCCCAATGACGATAACGTGTCCGAACGACACGGCCGTCTTCCTGTGCGCCCCGGCTCAGGTTTGCCGCCCGGTTACGATACCGATCGACACCAGTGTAACGGTCACGCCGATTGGATCATATAACGCTGGTGAAGTTTGCTTCGACGCCGACACGGCCGGACACTACGTCATAACCGTCCAGGCCAATTCGTCCTGCGGTTCGGCCGACTGCCAGTTCGCGGTCGATGTCACCATGAATTCGGCCCCGATTGCGGTCGATCCGGCGGCGGTCGACACGTTCCTGTGCGACCCGCAGCAGATATGTCAGCAGCTGGAAGCCGACGATGCCGACGGCGGGACTCTGACGTGGAGTCGTCTTGACGGATCGGGCACGGTTGACGCCAACGGTTTGTGGTGCTTCACGGCGTCATTAACGGGCAGCTATTACGTCACCGCCGTGGTTACCGACCCGTGCGGTGCGGCCGATACGGTCATGGCGACGGTCAACGTGACACTTAACTCTGACCCGTATATCGCCTTCGGAAACGACACGACCATCTTCCAGTGCGCGTCGGGCCAGGTCTGCCTGGATTACACGATGAGCGACGCCGACGATAACATCGTTCTCGAAGAACTTATCGAGGGTGCGGGAATCGCGTCAATAGATACGGTTAACAATATGGTCTGTTTCACGCCGACCCCCAAGACGCCGTACATGTTCATCGTTCGGGTGACCGATGCCTGCGGTGCGGCCGACGTCGATACGATCAACGTCGAAGCCGATGTCAATCATCCGCCGGTTGCCGACGCGGGTGACGACCAGTCATTCTTCCTGTGCGAAACCGAATCGTTGTGCTTCGATATTGCCTGCTCCGACGAAGACGGCAACCTGACCACCTGCCAGCTGGTTGGCGGCGTGGGAGCCATCACTGGATCGCAGGTTTGTTTCGAACCCGATACGTCGGGTGTATATACGTTCATCGTCGAAGCCATCGATGATTGCGATGAAGCCGACCGCGACACGGTCCAGATGACAGTAACCATGAACAGCGCTCCGGTTTGCATCGAAACGGCCGATACATCGTTCTTCCTCTGCAGCCCGACTGAAATCACTCGCCCCGTTGGTGCCAATGATGTCGACGGCAATTTCGATCATTGCGAGATCGCATCCGGGCCGGGTTCCATTACCGGAAACACCTGGACCCATACACCGTCTGCGGCCGGGTCGATTGAAGTTGTCGTGAAATGCCTGGATGCCTGCGGAGCGTTCTGTATAGATACGTTCAACGTCGACGTCGAATTCAATCACCCGCCGGTTCCGTTTGCCGGAAACGACAGCACCTACTTCAGCTGTGCACCGGGCGACGTTATCTGCTGGGATGTTTCGGCGACAGATCCCGATAACAATTTGAAATCATTCGAACTGATTTCTTCGAACGGAACCTACGATCCGGGCCAGGGTCAGGTTTGCTTCACCGTTCCGCAGTTCGAGAACACATATAAATTCATTTTCCGGGCGACCGACTCGTGCGACGTTTCGGTCGTCGATACGGCCTTGATACAGATCAATCTGAACGCGCCTCCTGTGGTCGATCTGCCGGACGACTTCACGGCGTACTTCGAAGATCCTACGACGATCTGCTTTGACGCGGATATTTCCGACCCCGATGGTAACCTCGACAGCGTGACCGTTTCGCCGGTCGGTGAATACTCCGAAACAACCGGTCAGGTATGCTTCTACGCTCTCGAAACCGGGACGGTCTGTCTTGAGGTCGCGGCGTACGATGCCTGTGGAGCCGTAACGCGCGATTCGATTTGTATCGAACTCGAAATCGACGAGTGCTTCCGGGTTCAAATCGAAAAGGTCGAGAACCAACTTCAGGGCCACTACGCTTCGGTTGACATAGACCTGTTCGGGTCCGCCAAGGAACTCGGCGGTTTCGATTTGTTGATTGCCTACGATCAGTCGGTCCTCACCATGATGGGTGCCGGCCCCGGCCAGCTGCTGACCGATTGCGACTGGGAATACTTCACCTATTCCTTCGGACCGTTCGGAAACTGCGGCGGAGGCTGTCCCTCGGGCATGTTGAGAGTGGTCGGCCTGGCCGAAACCAACAATGGTGCGTACCATCCCGATTGTTACCTGATGGGTGCCATCGGCCAGATAGCCGTTCTCAACTTCCTGGTAAGCAACGACCGTACGGTTGGCTGTCAGTATGCTCCGATCCGATTCGTCTGGCTCGACTGCGGCGACAACACTTTCTCCTCGCGCGACGGCGACACGCTCTGGACGTCGCGACTGGTCTACGACTTCCAGATGAACGACATTACCGACAACAGCTACGGATTCCCGGGCTTCTACGGTGCTCTGGATTCCTGTATGCTCGGTGAAGCGCCCGGCAAGCCTAAGCCGGAACGGTGCGTCGACTACATTGACGGCGGCATAGATATAATCTGTCCCGATTCCATCGATGCCCGCGGTGACGTTAACCTCAATGGTATTCCCAATGAAATCGCCGATGCGACCGTCTTCGTCAATTACTTCATCTACGGTCTGAACGCCTTCACGATCAACGTCGAGGGACAGACGGCGGCAACGGATATTAACGCCGACGGTATCGTGCTATCGGTGGCCGACCTGGCGTATTTGATCAGGATCATAGTCGGGGATTGTCTGCCGATACCCAAGCCGATTGTATCGGGAGATTACACCGCCGAATTCGAGCTGCAGTCCGATGCGATTAACATGGTCAGTACTCAGGCTCCGGTCAGCGTGATGAGGCTGACGTTCGAAGGCAAGGTTGAACCGGAACTGGCCGAGGCCGCTGCCGATATGGAAATGAGCTATCATTTCGATGGCGTCGCGACCCGCGTCCTGCTTTGTAATATGAGGCACGCCAGTGCCATTGAAGAAGGCGCGGTCCTGAAACTCGGCGCTAAATACAACCTCAAGACCATTGAGATTGCATCGTCCGAGGGCCAGAACATGACGGCCAAGATCGACCAACTGCCGACCGCTTTCAGGCTGGAGCAGAACTACCCGAACCCGTTCAACCCGACCACGACCATTTCGTTCGCTCTTCCGGATTACAGAGACTGGAAACTTACGGTTTACAACGTGCTCGGTCAGACGGTTCAGAAATGGTCCGGTACCGATCAGGGCGTTGTTACCATAGATTGGCACGCCGACGATTTCGCCTCAGGTGTTTACTTCTACAAACTGACCGCCGGTGATTACAAGGATTCAAAGACAATGGTACTGCTGAAGTAACATTGCATTGAATAAATAAAAAGGATGTCGCTTCGTGCGGCATCCCTTTTTTTATGCCTGAAATTTTAATTACGGGCAAATCGGATCGGGCCCGATCGGATTGTTATATAAATAGGCGATCAGGTACAAAATATCGAGTAAATTACGTCGGCCATCCCCGTTGCTGTCCCCCGCCTGAATCGGATCCGGGGCCGGCCCCGGCGGAGTTTCGTACAAATAGCTTATCATGAAGAGTATATCAAGCAAATTCACGTCATGATCGCCGGTCGCATCACCGCATGTATAAGCGCCCGCATCCGGAACCAGAAGCGTGATTTCGTCGATGCGCACGTTGCCTTCGTAGTCGTCGGTATGCGGCTCCCCGACAAACAGGTATTCCACCGGATTGTCCATGGCATTGACCAGGCTCAAATCGACCGGCGTCGTTTCTTCGAGCAGATTCTGATTTCCGTCGTACAATCGCAGCGTGAGCGTCCCATCACGCTTTTCCAGTTCGGCGTAGTACCACGTTTCATAAGCGTACGTATAAGCCACGTTCCAATTCCAGGGCGATGTATCCCAGTACGTACCCGTCCAGGTGCGAAGTAAATTCCCCCCGGAGTTGGTTTCGGGAGCCATATATACCATATACACCGGGTGGAACGTCTGCCCCTCGCCGCCATAGTTGATGTGGTTGTCAACGTCGATGACCATCTTACGATGATAGTGCCACCACATCTCGGCACATTCTGTCCCGGTACACGTATCATCGGTTACCGTTAGGAAGTAC
>CAZMWI010000048.1:0-12615 GCA_964569945.1 uncultured Ignavibacteriaceae bacterium | reverse complement strand
TCGGCCTGCCGTTCGGATTGGTCTTTCTGGTCGCCGTTCTCGTCGTTACCGTCGTGCGGACCGAAATCGGGAATGTCGTCATCCGCCTGATCGGTATTGGTCAGGTCATAGTTGATATTCCCGATTTTCGTCCTGATTTTATACTCGCTCGGGAGGATGTTCGTGGACCTGATCAAAGCCGCGTTCCAGAAATCGGGGGCATCGAGTTGGGCGTAGCCGTCGGTCGAACTGATCGTCCCGCCGTTGATGAGGCGATATGTCAGCCAACCGTCCTGTCCGAACGTGGTGCCATCGGTGGCCGTGTAATCATAGTCGAAATTTTCCTGGTACATCGTATACCAGCCCGTATCATCGAAGGCCTGCCCCGTCTGCAGCCCTGCAAATACGACCGCCAGAAATATCAGATTCGTCTTCCGTGACATACTCGCCCCTTACTTTGGGTTATCTTTATTCTCAGTATAAGGGGATCGGGCAGAAATTGTCAAGAATTATAGCCGGGATTGGTCCATTATAAAGCAAACGGGTTGGGCAAAACAGGAATTCAGCTATTGGATATTTTCCAGGCGGTGCAGCCGTTTAAGAGCGTCTTCCCGGTCCGCCGACGGTCGGTCGGTGTCTTTCCAGAGATCGACAAACCGCTTGTAATATTTCGCGGCGTCCTCGGTACGGCCGACCTCTTCACACGCCAGGCCCAGATAATAATACTGTTTGACGCCCCACACGCCGAAATACAGCGGCCAGCAATGATTGTATTTTTTCAGCAGCGGTTCATAGGCTTCAATGGCCTCTTGAGTCCGGCCGGACATTTGAAGCGAACGGGCCAGCATGAATCCGGCATAAAAACCGGTATTGATGTCGGTCACCTGACGGAAATCCTCAACAGCGGCGTCGAAATCCCCGCGTGCGAAGTCAATCGCACCGGCAGCGTAATAATATTGATATGGCACGACCTTAACACTGTCCAGATCGTGCTTGAGCGCTTCCGCTACACTATCGGCCCGGGCCAGATTTCCGCCTTCCGCCAGTACCTGCGCATAAAATTCACGCCACCGGTCAGCGTTGCCGGGCATATACTTATCGAAAAGCTCCACTATCTCTTTCGCCGCCCGGACGGCTTCGGTTTTATCGCCGGTTTCAAGATACATATAGGCCCTGATAAGGTACTTATATACAATTTCAGTCTCGAACGCGTCGCCCGTCTGCTCCTGTTTGTCGATTTCAATTCCCTGTTCGAGTTTGTCAAATGCCTCTCCGAATTGGCCCTGCCTTAAGTATAAGGCTGCCAGAAGCGAACGCGCCGTGCTTCGGTTCATCTTTGACGGGCTATCCATTATCCTGTTAATAGTCGCCCGGGCAATGTCGTAGTCGCCCTTGAAAATATAGAGCATATCGAGATAAATCATGGAATTGTAGAAGTCCGGCTTGATCGAAAGAGATTTCTCGAACGATGCAATCGCCTCGTCCAGCATGCCATTTTGCATACATATGTCGCCCTTGGTATCGTACGGATTAGCTTTGTCCGGCATCAGGCGGATATACTGATCGACCGCCGTAAGGGCACTGTCCACTTCACCCAGATAATTATAACCGTAAGCCAGGTAGTTGTACGCCACAGCGAAGTCGGGGTCTATTTCGATAGCTTTTCTGGAATAATCCACCGTCTCTCTGTACCTCAGCACCCCGCAACTATACGCGGACAACTCGTAATAAATTCGTTTGTCGTCTGGGAACCTCAGTGACGCCAGTTCGAGCAGTTCTATGGCTCTTCTGAATTGACGCTTGGCCGCCTCCGAGTAGGCATATATCAGGAACTTCTCTTTTGTCCCGGTGCGGTCCGAATATTTCTGGGCCTGCTCAATATGGTACTGCTTTTCCTCGCCCCTGGTCAACCGCGCCAGGTAGTAGTGCACCATAGCGAAAGTCGAATCATAGGCCAGCGCCCGCTTGAAACTGTCCCGGGCATCGTCATAATATGCGCTGGTGTACTGGTCCTTCCCTTCGATAAAGTAGAAATAGGCCTTCTGCGAATGGGTCGTGAAATCGGCAACCGGACGCCCCGATTCGTTCAGGGCCTTTTGCGGAAGCGTCAACTTTTCTTTTATGAGGACGGCCAGAGAATCGATCAATGTAAATACTTCCTCACCCTTTTTTCCCGTGATTGCCGTGCTATCGACAACGCTTCCGGTGGCGATTTCCGTAATTCTGATCGAAATGACAACAGCCGGCTCTTCCTTCAAAATGGCTCCCGTCAATACCCATCTAGCGCCGATTTTTCGTGCCTGTTCTATTAGTTCGTCCTGCACCCGACTTGAGTCGCGATTACCAGCTGAGAATAAAGTGCTATCCGCTATCGTCCTTAGCGGGACTATCTGCAGATAATCCGATTCCGCCAGGTCCGAAATCAGAAGACTGCTGCAAATCTCGCCGAGACGTTTCGTATCTTCGGGGTCGGCCATATTCACAAACGGTCCGATCGCGAGGCGGTTCTCCGCTGCGACCACTTCATTGGTCGGATGAATCTTGATTTCCCAGGGTTGAACCAGAAGAATAATAAGAAATATCGCCGCGGCCGCGAAAACCGGGATAAATTTCATTATGCGTGATTTTTCCTTCGTTTCCGTTGCAGTAACTTCCTGTCCGGATTCCAATTCGGCCACGAGCTTGCGGACGTCGGGATCGTGTTTTAATAACCGTACAGCTTCCTCGAAATTCCCGGCTTCGGCCATTAGCTCATCGTTTTCCATAAGATATATTTCGAGCTGCCGCCGTTCTTCCTCGGTCAACAAACCGAGTTCGTAAGCCATCAGCAAATCATCGAGTTTTATTTCGCGTTCGTCGGCCATCTATTCGGCTCTTTTCTTTTCGAGGCATTCTTTCAGAGCCCGACGGGCTCGTGAAAGAATAATGTACGCATTGCTCGCGGTCACTTTCATCCTCTCGCAGATTTCGGATGTCCCGAAACCTTGGTACTGCAGGTTCAATATGCGGGCGAATTTGCGATTTGTGACGCCGACTTTTTTCAGGCATTCGAGCAGGTATCGCTTCAGATCGGGCGAAGCGGTTTGGGCGGCCGGTTCCGGAGCGTTTTGCATCCCACCGTCATAGGCGAACTTACGAGCCGCCGTTTTTTTGTCCCGATAATATCGCGCCAGCTTAAATTCAAGAACCTGATACGCCCAAGCCGCAAAACTGGATTCAATCTCAAGCGCGGAATATTTCTCGGAAATGGTCAGCATGGCCTCCTGCGCAATTTCCTCTATATCGGACCCGCTGTTTATTCTATGTCGCAGAAAGTACCGAAATCTATCGGATAATTTTTGGAACAGCTCTTCATTGACGCTGTCGTCACCGGACCGCGCCTTATTATATAAGTCATTGATATTCAATTAAATGATCATCCACTTGCCAAAACACTAAGCTAATATACTAAGGAAATCAGGCCATGAGCAAGACAATTAAGTCCATATTTACGTCATCTTGACAATAAATGTCAGATTTGCGTCGCTTTTGATACTGACCAATAAACTTATATGATGACTTCATCGCGGCCGGGTGGACTATCAGATTCTTGAGCAGACCAAACTGAGAGGTGATAAATGAAGCTGATTAATATATTGATCTTACTGCTGTTTCCGGCGCTGATGGCCGCTTCAACATTCGGGCAGGACTTACTGATTAATCCCGAAAGCGTCGTCTTCGATTCCCTTAACGAACGATATCTGGTGGCCAACTGGGCCGATGGAATCGTGGCGGTCGAGTACGATTTGACCCAGTCGCATTTTCAGCAAGGCATCGGAACCAGAGTCGCCGGGATGTTTATCGTCGGGGATACGGTTTTCATTTCGACTGAAAATCTCAGAGGCTATGATTTAAATACCGGTGAAGAAGTTGTCAACATCGTCATTGCCGGCGCCTCCCTCGACGGCCTTACCGCCGACACCTCCGGCAACCTTTACGCCGTCGATACGGGCGGGAGAATTTTCAAAGTAAGACTGAGCGATTTAAACGTTTCTCTTTTTGCATCGACGGGCCTGGCTACATCTATCCAGGATATCGCCTTCGACAAATGGAACAATCGCCTGATTGCCGTCGAATATACGGCTTCAACCGGCATTAAGGCCGTCAGTCTTCCGGACGGAACGGTTTCTGTCATTGCAACGCCGCCGTTCGGCTACTTCGATGGGGTAACGGTCGATCTGGACGGCAACTTCTATGTTGCGTCCAATTCGGCGGGTAATGTCTATAAATTCGATAATACATTTACCGAACCGCCGGTTCAAATTGCATCCGGTCTCGGGGGACCGGCCGGTTTGTGCTATGACACCTGGCACGATATGATTGTCGTCCCCAATTTCAATGCCGGAACGCTCGCTTTCCTCCCTCAGCATTACAAATTCAGCGCCGATACTCTATTGGGCTGGACGCCCCTCGAAGTGCAATTCACCGGCGAGTGTGACTTTGCCGTCGATACCTGGAGCTGGGATTTCGGCGACGGCAGCGTCGGCGACGGACAGAACGCTATGCACGAATATACTACTCCCGGTACGTACGACGTCACCATGAACGTGACGTACGGAACCGAATCCAAATCGCGGACAATTTACAAATACGTCACGTTGCTGGCCGATACCATGACAGCCTCGGAATCCAAAGCCGTGGGCGGTGAAGAAGTCGAAGTAACAATTTATGCCAGAAATACTATCCCGGTATCCAAATTCAATATACCGGTCGAATATTCAGGATCGCTGGCTCTGACGTTCGATTCCAGTTCTCGTGTCGGCTGCCGCACCGAGTACTTCGACAACGACTATTACGCCGATAACGACGCCATCAACCGTGAACTGACCGTGGTAGTCAGAAACACTTTAACTTCAACACCGGATCTTAATCCCGGCTACGGCCCGATATTGAAGCTATATTTCAGCCCACCGGCCACAATTCCCGCCGGTCGTTCGACGACGATTTCTCTGGATGGCTATGGCACCCGCTACCCGCAGTTTACCGGCGGTCGGTATTTTATCACGGTACCGACAATCAGCGGGCGGGTCTTTTCGTTTGTCTGCGGTGACGTCAACGCCGACACATTTATTAACCTGGTAGATATCTTGTACCTAATAGATAATTTGTACGGACAACCGCCGGGTCCGGTGCCGAATCCCCCGGAATCGGGCGATGTTAACGGCGACAGCTTCCTCAACCTGATCGATATTTTATATCTTATCGACTTTCTGTACGGCAAGCCGCCGGGTCCGAATCCGCTGTGCTAAAAGCAACTCCCTGTTTGACACCCCAAAGGAAGGCGGCCCGGTCGGCCGCCTTCCGCTTATTAGCCTTACAATTTTCATCACATTTATTCTGAAAATAGTATATTTGCGTTATGAACACGACAACTACGACCGACGATATTTCATTTCGCTCCGGCGTTTTCTATGCGATACTGGCGTACACCACCTGGGGACTGGGCCCGATCTATTTTAAATCCATTGCGTCTGTCCCGGCCTCGGAGGTCCTCGCTCATCGCATCATATGGTCCGTCGTTTTTCTCTATGCCTCGTCGATTGTCTTAAAAAATTTCCGGGATATAAAAAAAGCCCTGACATCGTTCCAATCCTTAAAATACCTCGGGGTGACTACGGTTCTTATTGCCGTCAACTGGTATTCCTTTATCTGGGCCATAGAAAACGACCAGGTTCTGCAGGCCAGCCTTGGTTATTTCATAAATCCCCTGATAAATGTGCTGTTGGGGGCGCTGTTTCTCAAAGAAAAGCTGGGGCGTCTGGCGAAGATAAGTATCGCTTTCGCCGCTGTCGGTGTCGCGCTGATGATAATCAAAAGCGCCGTTATACCGGTGGCCGGGCTGGTGCTGGCGTTCACGTTTGCTTTCTACGGTTTGTTGCGCAAAGTCGCCCCGGTCGGCGCCGTCCCCGGTCTTTCGGTCGAAACCACGCTCTTGTGCCTGCCGGCATTAGGCTACCTGTTCTGGCTGGGTCATGATAATGCACTCGTGTTTGGACACACCTCTCTTGGAATTACCCTTCTGTTAACCGTCGCCGGTCCGTGGACTTCTCTTCCACTGATCTGGTTCGCCAAAGGGGCCAGGCGATTACGGCTGTCCACGATCGGATTTTTGCAGTACATCGCGCCGACCCTGCATTTCGTCCTGGCGGTCGCCATCTACGGCGAGCCATTTGGAATAGTACATCTTCTCTCTTTCTTATGCATCTGGACCGGATTGATTATTTTCACCTTCGACTCGTTCAAGCGCGCCCGCAAAAATCACGCAAAATAAAAAGGGCCGATTTCTCGGCCCCATTCAAATGGATCAAAATCTGCTATCCGCACGTCGGCTCGGGACCCGGAGGATCGCCGTAGCGATAATCAATCAGATACAGTATATCAATCAGGTTTATGTTTCCGTCACCGTCGACGTCTCCCGCTTCTTCAGGCACCGGAGCCGGTCCGGGAGGGACGTCGTACTTATAACTTATCAGATACAAAATATCGATCAGGTTGACAAACCCATCGCCGGAGGCATCGCCGCAAACGTAAGGTACACCCACCGCGACCGTTTCGAAAGCGGACCGGTCGCTCCACTGCCCGTTTTCATCCCGGGCCCGGACAAAATAACTGTAATCCCCGGCAGGATTTCCGGCCACCGTGTACGTCGTATCGGTCAGGCTTTCGGCAAGCACCGTCGATGATTCAAAGCTCGCCACCGGTGAAATATCGTCGACCACGAATCCTCCCCACGCGAATACCTGGTCGTAAATGTAATAGCTGAATCGGAAATAGACCGATTGCCCGACATACGCCGACAGGTCGAAAAAGGCCGGTACCCACTGATCCTCCGACCACCCGGTAATGCCGTTGCCGCGATTGTGGCCATAGCCGTCTGGAAGGCTGGTCGTGAGGTTACCTTCCAGCGGCGTGAAGTTCTCCCCGTCGGTCGAAACTTCGGCATAGGCGTAATCCCAGTTTTCGGATATGGCATAATCGATCATACATTTCAAAGTATCGTTCAACTGCACGGTGTAGGGATACTTGCTCTGCATATATTTGACTTCCCGCCACGGCTCACCGGTATAAAAGCTGGTATTGTTGCTGTACCCAAAACCGGTCAGTAGTTCAAAGCCGTGGTAATCCCAGTTGCCGCCGTTATCGGCCCCATCGGTTACGGTCAGGCCGTTTTTCAGTTCCACGAGCTTGTACGATACCGCCGGATTGAGCGTATCGGTTTGAGTCCAGTCGATATCGTAAGGAGCGTTTTCATCGGCCGAGTCGGGAGCCAACGCAGTCGGACGCTCCGGCGGCAGGGCTTTATAAATGTCTCCGGCCAGCACTGCGGCATATATATTGGGCTCCAGGTTTTCCTCGAGCAGTGTATCGATTCGGCTCGGATCGGGCCAGAAACCGTCCGAAAAACGCCGTCCGACTTCTGCTACCATACCGAATATCTTATTTTTTTCCGTCTGCTCTCCGTAGTACCAGTCCTCGGCGCCTCCGTTGACACCATAGCCGATGCCGGTCCCGTGCTCATAATGATTGAAAGTCGCCATCGAGTCGGCCATCGACGCAAAGACTTCATGATCTTCACAATGGCTGTCGTTGTAAGCGTACGGCCACAAATAAATATTCACCGCCGAATGATAGTGCATGGCAATCTGGAAGTCGTGGGCGTTGGTGAATTGCCGCAAGGCCTCTGTCTCGGGTTCGGAGAAAGGCCCGGTGCCGCGGTATGTCTCATCGTCCGTGTCGGGCGATGAGCCTTCATTGTCGTAGCCCCACATATACCCGAAATTGCGGTTCAGGTCTATTCCAAAAGTCCCGTCACCGTTGTCCCGGCGGTTTTTACGCCATAATCCGCCTCCGGAAGGCGCGATCAACTGGTTGTAAAAATAACCATCGGGGTTCACACACGGTACAAACCAGAGCTCGCGGTTGTTGACCAGATCGGTGACTTCGGGGTCGATACCGTAATTCTCCGTAAGATAATGCACGAAATAAAACAGGACCATCGGAGTAATGACCTCGCGGGCGTGGATTGCCGCGGTGTATAGAACTTCCGGTTCGTCTTCATCGACATCGGGATTGTCGGAAATCTTGAAAGCCCAGATGTCGCGCCCTTCGATGGTTTTTCCAATACTGATCCGTTCCGTGGCGATATCCGGAAAGTCGAGGTGAAGAATAAGCATCTCGAACTCGATATCCGATAGCGTCATATACCCGCCCATATCCTTATCCGCGAGCCGGGATTGATAAAACGCCGTCAGGTCGGGATGGACTATTTCCGTCTTAAAGCCCAGGCCTTCGATTTGGACCAATTGTTTGTCATTTGTGATGATGTCGATTTGCCCCCTTGATTTTCCGATGATGTCGAGCTGTAATTTCTTAAGCGGTTCCCACTGTTCCGGGCTGTCCAGGAAGATTCGCGCCTGAATGTACTTTTCTCCTGCCGTTACCTGTCCCCCGATCGCAAGAATCAACATAAGTCCGGTCAATACCAATAGCATAGACTTCTTCAACGTGGCCTCCCATGGCTAAATTGTTTTTGGCGGTATTGATTTGGTGTTGTAAGGTCGTTTCTGTTTAGATAGACGAATCTGCCGGGAAAATGTTTTATGTTTTTTGCGGGTCTGGGAAGTACTATGGAATTAAGATATAGTCTATTTTTCGGGAGTATTTTTCAGGGCGTCGGCGACCTTTTGAAGCTCCTCGATCCGGTTTTGATACGACTGATCGGACTGCCCGTCTTTCTTGTACGCCTCAAAATACCGGGAAAAATCCCCGAATTTCAGCTTGCGCACCGCTATCTTGGCCAGCCAGTAATTCCCGGTCGCTCCCTCCGGCCCCAGCGTCAATAAATGGCGGGCAAAATAAGCCGAGGAATCGTAATTCTGCGCCTGATAATACAGCCACGCCAGCGAACTGACCACGAACGGATTGGATGAACTTAGCCTATAGCTCGCTTCGAACCAGTACCGGGCACTGTCGAGCTTTTTCAGTCCGGAGAAGATTATGCCCCGGTCGCACAGCGTCAGGCTGTTGTGCGGTTCCAGTTGAAGAGCCCTGTTTGATTCATCGAGAGCCTTATTGTAATCGCCCGACATATAGTACATGCCGCCCTTAAGGTTATGGTACGCCGGCAGGAATTTGTTAGGTTTGATCGACTCCAAATACGAACGCACGGCTTCTCCGTCCCAGGCCTGAAGAGCCCCCAGCGCATCCCGAAGTTTAACCGCGTCAGGATAGTACTTCGGATACAAAGAATTCAACGAATCCACCGCCCGCTGGTCACCGTGATCTTCATAGTAAGTACGAAGCACGATAAAACTCGAAATCGATTTCTTCTTGTCGAGGTTAATAATGTACTTGGCATATTTAACCGATGACGCCTCAACGAGATTAGTCACAATGTACGGCAGCACCAACAGCGCCGCCATCGCAGCAATCGGTAATGCCCTGCCCGATATAGACTTGAGTCTATTTTTCGGTATCAATATCAACGTCAGTACGGTCAACGTCAGAAACGACGGCGACATCAGGTCCCAGTCGCGAGGCATGGACAACTGCGGGTCGACCACAAATAAAAACAATAAACTTCCGGCGATTGACAACATTAAGAAGTACGAGGACGGTTTCCCGAAGGCATTCTTCCATTCATTTCCGGCCAATAGTGTAAGTAATATAAGATATGGCGACAGTACAAACGACAGGTTCATAATATCCAGCAAATGCAAAACACTGAATATATAATACCCCTCGTCGATCGGCTTGCCGACAAACGGCTTTAGAAATATGTTTTCAATAAACAGATTGCTCTGGATTTTGAGAATTAACAGCATAACAGCCGCAACCCCTCCGGCCGCGACAATTATCCAAAATGGAATTTTAAATTTCCTGTAGAGTCTTTTGCCACTTTCACGTGAAAAAGCCAGGCCCATCAGAGCCGGTGCAAACACGAACATATAGAGATGAACGAACACCCCCAGCGCGAAAAACAGCAGCGCCCGCCACAATCCCTGACCGGTGTTGATATATCTCAAGCCGAAGTAGAAAAATCCGGCAATCCCGACCCACAGCAGCGGGTAGCTTTCGGCATAACCGAAAAAGAGCAGTAGCACGCCGGAAAAAGTCAAAACTGCCATTCCAAGAAACCGCCGGGTCTTATCTTTCCCCAATTCCCGCGCCGTCAGCATAAAGAAATACATGACGATCATCCCGGAGACTACCGAAACGATCTGAAACGCAAGTTGGGCATTGGCGACACTTTTCCCGCCCAGCATGGCTTGCAAAAGCATCGTGACGTTCGTTATGCCCTGTTCGCTCCATTTATGGATGACAAACTGATTGGCCCCAATATTATTGATCTGCATATACCCGTCGCCGAGAAAATGAGTCGGCATAACGAATATCGCAAACACGACGCCCGCAGCAAGCACCCGGACAATCCGGTTGACCACCCGCCGCTTGTGCTCGAAGAAAAAATAGTCGAAGCGCTCGACCGCCATTTCACTGACGTTCTGTACCGGTTTGAGATAATAAGCGGTCAGGACCAGCGCCCCCGCGACGGCATAAGCTATCGCAAACCAGTCCGGAAGAAAGATCAAATGATTGACGCCCCACAACCGCGCGGTCGGAAATAAATACCCCGCAAACCGCAGGAAAAAAAACAGGACCATGAATTTGAAAACCGTCTGGATGGTTTTATCGTGGTTCATCTAATCTGAAAATAACCGGGTTTCATTTTATGCAATATAAGAAGCCCGGGGGGTGTCTGAAAAGTATAAATTCGTAGGTTCACGCCCTTGACATTCCCGCCGAAATCGGCAAAATTGCACTACATGAGCATATTCGCATTTCTGGCATCGCTGGCGGCGATACTGATTATCTCCCGGCGCAATCTCGCCGCCGCCATAATCACCGGGGCCCTGCTTCTCGGACTGATCGCCCTCCCGTTCGACAAGCTGATAGACCGCATCGTCTTCACGTTTACCGACTATGAAATAATCATCCTAACCCTCGCGGTCGGCATCATCCCCCTGATCGGCGGTGCCATGAAAAAAAGCGGCCAGATCGACAGCCTGGTCGAAAACGTCCGCATCAAACAAAAACACATGCTCGCTTTCTCCCCCGCCCTGATGGGCCTTCTGCCGATGCCCGGCGGCGCGCTGCTGTCGGCCCCGATTATGGAGCGCTCCGGCCACGGCGTCCCCGATCAGGTCGTCGCCGCCGCCAACGACTGGTTTCGGCACCTGTTTATTTTGGCTTACCCGCTCGCCCCGGCCCTGATCGTCCTGACCGGCATCACCGGCCTCGATATATACGAAAGCATCCTCTACATCCTGCCGTTTGGCGTCGTCGCGACGGTTATCGGCTACGTCTTCTTTCTGCGCAAAGTCGACGGCGACATCGTGCGGCCGAACGGATTCTCGTTCAAAGGTCTCATGGTCCCGCTGGGCGTTGTACTGTCCGCCCCACTGATAGACTTCGTACTCAAAAAGTTATTTGGCCTCGGCAATACGGCGACTTTTATCGGCGTCGTGGTCGGCCTGATACTGTCGCTTGTTCTAAGCGTGAAAAAACTCCCGCTGCTGGGACTCATAAAAGAAATGCGGCCGTGGAATTTCGCCCTGATCATAATCGGGATGTTCATGTATCTCTATATCTTCGAGGCCACCGACATCGGCCGCATCATCGCCGGACTGCCCCTGCCGCCGCTTCTGCTGGCCGTGACGGCTGGTTTTGCGCTCGGCTTTCTTACGGGTCGTGTCCACCTTCCCGGCTCGATCATCTTCCCCGTCTATCTCGCCGCCAGCGGGGCCATCACGCCGTTTATTTTTTCTTTGATCTACGTCGGGATTTATTTCGGGTACATCATTTCGCCGGTCCACCCCTGCCTGGTAGTCACCTGCGAATATTTCCGAATACCGATCCGCGACATGATCAAAAAACTGGCCGTCCCGACCGCAATCGTTATAGGGCTGATTATCGGCATCTCGTCTTTTATTATCTGATTTTCCCGAACCCAACAACGAACCTCCCAATGAATTGCATCTGATGGAAGGCTGTTGCCTGATCGACGAAAAAATCCGCTCCGGCAAACTGTTGTAAGATACTTCTCATCTTCGTAGGTCACGCCGACTTGCCGAAGGCTCTGAACGAAGTGAAGAGCGGCGTGACATCTTATTCTGACAAATTCACTACCAACCTTGTAGTTTTACTCCCGAAAAAGCAGCGAATTCGGTTCGTTTTGGCATAGATAATCATATATCAGCGTATGAGTTACCGGGAATTGGGTTTGTTCGTACTATTTTTTCAATTTCTCAACTGAAGCCGCTCACTGTTGTGCATAATTCCTTTTTATCTATGACATAATTATAGGCCTTTACATAGAGGAACTGCTGGAAACAACATCGGATTGGTAGTGGAAATGAAGACGAAATTTAAGATGTCATGCCACAAGTGGACATGACCGACCAAGACTTTTAATTGCAAACACAGTTATAAATATTCCAGGCCACTGGTCTGGGTCTTACTGATAGATGCGAATGAAATTATAATTCATTTGCCCATTCCGGATAATTCTTTATATTAGTATAGTAATATCTAGGGGAG
>CAZMWI010000047.1:0-18108 GCA_964569945.1 uncultured Ignavibacteriaceae bacterium | reverse complement strand
CAGTAGCCGATCGCGGCGATGCGGCTGTTGTCGCAAAGCTCGTTACCGCGAAGCACGTTCAGTCCGGCGGTGACACGCCGACGCATAAGCTGGCGGTCGCTTCGATATATGCCCGCCTGCTGTGATGCTTCCTCGGTTGTCTGCGGACGAATCCCTTTGCCGTACATATCCACCGCAAATGCCACATAGCCCAGCTCGGCCAGTTGACGGCAGCGCGATTTGGCGTAATCGTTGAGGCCGGTCCATTCGTGTACGACCAGCACGCCCGGCCGTTTGGCGGTTGTAGCGTTGTTCCACGCCAGATATCCCTCGAGAACGGCATCACCGTCTTTGTATTCTACCGATTTAGTCACTATTTCTCCTCTCACCCCGGCCACGACAAAAAACACCATAGCCAGGCATACGGCTAATTTCATATTCGCTCCTTTTTAAGTTTACCCGATAGGGTATAAAACAGAGATATTTCGGTGGGGGTTCCCGGAGGACTAGGCCTGCAAAAATATCAGTAGGTCGGGTTCTGAATCCCCGTAACCACGGGGATGAAAAACCCGACATCTTTTTGTCGGGTTTCTCGTTACACTTCGTTCCACTCGGAACCCGACCTACTTTTTTTGAACTTCATTATGTTTTTTCTGCGGAATTACTTCGTTTTCTTCTTTTTCAAGACACCGTCGTTTTGCATGAGATGTTTAAGCAGGAGAATCTGACCGTGATGGGTGCAGAAATGTTCGAGCACGTGGTACAAGGTCCAGGCCCGAGTGAATTTCGCCTGTTGTTTGCCATGCTTTAGAGTATAGAATTTATCCAGGTCTTTATCGCGCCAGGATTTCATTTCTTTCAAAATTGCCCGGCGGGCTTTGGCCATTACCGACAGGTATTTTTCTGCGGAATATTTTTTTAGATAGGACGGGTGTTTTCCGTCTGGTGCCAGCGGCATGCCGTCGTCTTCAAAGCCGAGGATTTTGGTCACCAGCTTTTTTCCGTCGGGGTTCCACTGTATTGCATTAGGTGCGACGCAAACCCACCATACCTCGACCAATGCATTATGAGCCAGCAGCATGCCAACCGTGTTCATGCCGGGCTTTTGCTGCCATTCGAGCTGTTTGACGGTCAGATCCTTCACGGCATATTTAAGTTTTTTAAGTTGGTACTCGAGTTGAGCGGCCCAGAACCCGATTTGCTTTTGCGTTCTCGGATCAAAGCCTTTTGCGATATTAAGCTTGTACTTCTCCATCTAATCTCCTCGCTTGCGGAATTTTCGCTTTTGTGAATTTATAATGTACGGACAATATACGCGCAAAAGCAAGCGAATCCGAAACTTCGTGATTTGGCTATTTAAGCTTTGTTTTAAGAAGTCTCAATGAATTGAAAACTACCAGAATAGTGACGCCCATATCGGCAAAGATAGCCATCCAGAGCGTGGCCATGTCCATCCAGGCGAGAATCATGAAAGCCGCCTTGGTCAACAGGGCGAAGATGACGTTTTGTTTGATCATACCCATGACCCGCCGCGAGTGCGCGATCAGCCAAGGTATTCGGCTCAGATCATCGGACATAAGTGCTATATCGGCGGTTTCGATGGCGGCGTCTGTCCCGGCCGCACCCATGGCTATGCCGACAGTCGCGGCGGCGAGCGCCGGTGCATCGTTGACGCCGTCGCCGACCATGGCCACATGCTTTCGCTCGTCGACAAGGTGCCGGATCAATTCGACTTTGTCGTCGGGCAGAAGTTCCGCGCGGTACTCGTCGATTCCAGCCGTCTCGGCGATAGCACGAGCCGCGGCTTCGATGTCGCCGGTAAGAAGCACCGTTTTTTTGATGCCGAGATTTTTTAATCGGTCGATGGCATCGGCGGCGCCGGGACGAAGCACGTCGGCCAGGCTGATGAGCCCGCAGACGTGGTCGTCGTTGCCTACAGCGATTACCGATTGACCGGAATTTTCCAGCGAAGTGGCTTCGTTGTGAAAGTGCTCGTGTTCGGGAGCACGTTCGTGTATGTAGCGGTGCGATCCGATCCAGTACCTTTTTTCGTTCATAACCGCTTCGGCCCCTTTGCCGCGAATGCTCTGAAAATCGGAGACTTCATTGTACGTCACACCGACCTGATCGGCGCGACGGACTATAGCACGCGCTATGGGGTGTTCGCTGTAAGATTCCAGCGAGGCGGCGTTGGCCAGCAGATGTTCCGGCGTATGATCCTCCAGCGGGAGAACTTCACGCACTTCGAGCCTGCCCGATGTCAGCGTGCCGGTTTTATCGAAGGCGATGATTTCGAGGTAGGCGGGGGCTTCAAGGTACACCGCACCTTTGACCAGCACACCTGCCCGGGCCGCCGAGGCCAGTCCGGCCATAATGCTGACCGACGTCGACACCAAAAGCGCGCAGGGGCAGGAAATGACCAGCATCACAAGTGCGTTGTAAAACCAGGTCTCAAACGACGCCGACGCCACCAACGGCGGAATGGCCGCGACCAGTATGGCCCCGATAAGCATCGCCGGGGTATAGTAGCGGGCAAATTTTTGAATCCACTGTTCCACCGGCGCGCGGTGCGTCTGCGCTTCGGCCACCCGGTGTATTATCCGCGCCAGCGTGGTATCCGATGACGCCCGTGTGACTTCGAATTCAAACGCCCCCTGATTGTTGACCGTCCCGGCGAAGACTTCATCGTCGATATTTTTCTCGACCGGCACCGATTCACCGGTAATGGGCGACTGATCGACCGACGTCGATCCGCTGATTATCTTACCATCAAGCGGGATTTTCTCGCCCGGAAGAACGCGCACGGACTTTCCGACGGGGACTTCTTCAACGCGCGTAATCGAGGTCTGACCGCCGTCTATGACGCGAGCTGTGAGCGGCTTTAAATCCATCAGGGCAGCTACCGCATTTTTGGCCCGCCCCACCGACCAGTTTTCCATTACAAGAGACAGGGCATACAAGAAGGCCACCGTGGCCGCTTCGAAATAGTCGCCGATCGCAACAGCTCCGATGACGGCTATAGTCATAAGGACGGAGACGTCGGCGCGAAACTTTTTAAGTGACCCGTAAAACGATGGCGCAACATGCCACCACGCCGCGATAATGGCGAGAATATACATGACAAGGCTGGCGGTCGGCATCTGTTCGGAGAACAATGCTCCGCCAAACCCGGCTCTGATGGCGTTGATCACAAATCCGGCCAGTAGAAACAACAGGCTGGCGGCGCAGAAAAGCTCCCGGCTGTATTTCGAGAAGCTCTTTTCCGGGGCGGCGGTTACATCGCAGTTGCAGCCGCAATCGCAGGTATGGTCGTTTTTGGTCATCATCTCAAATATAACGTATTATCGGCCTATAATTATACAATAAAAGCCCTGATTTACCGGGCTGATCAAAACCAGATTCGATATTTCGGGTTCTATTTGGGGGATTTGAGCAGGCGGTCAATGATTAAAAAAGCCAGGGCGGCCCGGTCGTTGCGGTTAAAATCGGCCTCGAGCACGTCGAGCTGCGCGTGCAGGCGGGCGGCGTTTTCACTGTCGCCCATAACCATATCGTAGGCCGTCTTCAACTGCGTGGTATTGATGCAATATACCGACTCGCCCCCCGTGATTTCAATCGGTTGCCGACTCATAGCGTTTTTCACCCCTTATCAAGCCGCAAAGCTGGCCCCGCAGCCGCACGATTTATGGGCGTTGGGATTGGTGAATTTGAAACCTGCGTTGATCAAATCGTCGCTGTAATCAATATTAAGCCCATCGAGATACAACATACTCTTGAATTCCGAGACAATGCGCACGTCGTCTTTCTCGAACAAGACCTCGTCGGCATCGGCGAGATCGGTGTCGATAGCGGCGGCGTAGGTCATGCCCGAACAACCGCCCGCGACGATAGAAATTCGCAGGAATTTGTCTTTGCCGATTTCGAGTTTCTTGAGCTGTTCGACCGCTTTATCGGATACGCTGATATTCATTTTTTAACGACCTTTCCGTTTGGCTTGTCATCATGCACGACATTATACGGGTCGTTTCCGCCGCATAATGGACTTTATTTGTCTATTATGCCGAATGTTTTTAAACGATTGTGACGTTTAAATGTTCCGAATTCGTATCTATCGTGAAAAACGGCACAATATTGGTAGGATCGACCAATATATTGACATTTGGTGCTGTATCTAATATTTAGGACACGAACGAAACGAAAAGAATTGAAATGAACAAAGGCCTTCAGAAAATATACGCCGAAATCCCGGGCACGTATGAATTTCTCAACCACGTGCTGACGCTTGGCGTCGACGTCATCTGCCGCAATCGGGCCGCCCGGATGGGAGCCGAAGGCGGTGGTGAGCGCTGGCTGGACGTATGCACCGGCACCGGAGAGCTGGCCCAGAAGCTTTACGATCTCAAACAAAACGGGACACAAATCTACGGGGCCGACTTTTCTCTGCCAATGACGCGCCTGGCCCGCCGTAAACCCGACGGAGATAAAATAAATTTCGTGATCAGCGACGCCCGGTCGCTGCCATTTGAAGACGACTTCTTTGACCTCGTGACAATTTCGTTCGCCGTGCGCAATATCAATTCCACCGGCGGCGGGCTCCTCCCCCATTTTTCGGAATTTTGCCGGGTGCTTAAACCGGGCGGGCGGTTCATCTGTCTTGAAACCAGTCAGCCGAAGAATAAAGTTTTCCGAAAAATGATGCACCTTTACGTTAGCCTCACCGTGGCCCAGCTCGGCGGCTTGATCTCAGGTTCCAAAGGCGGTTATAAATATCTGGCGTCGTCAATACCGCGCTTCTATGACGCCGACCAGGTGGCAGAGATCCTTTATAATGCCGGATTTTCGGAAGTGTCATACAAGCTACCGTTTTTCGGAATCACCGCGATTCATAAGGCGGTCAAATAATAAAGTTGCTCTTGGCGTGCATCCGGTTTTATAATCCAATATCATGACCAGTATAGAACTATTGAAAAACAGCCATCTCGGGCGTGGGCTTGACGACGAAGAGCTTAAGGCAATTGAATCCATTGTACTGATCCGCAGTCTTTCCAAAGGTGAGTTGCTGTTTATGGAAGGCGATCCGGCCACGGGATTTTATATTTTGCTCGACGGTCAGGTAAGGTTGTACAAAGCAACGCCCGACGGTAAAGAGTACACCCTGCACCAGATCAGGCAGGGTCAAATATTTGCCGAGGTGGCGATATTTCACGGCAATAAATTTCCGGCCAACTGTACGGCGCTGGAAAATTCAACGGTGGCCTATTTCCCGAAAGGCGACTTTGTCCGGCTATTGGAAGGCTCGCCGCAGATTGCACTTAAGATTATCGGTTCGATGTCGGCCTTTCTGCGCGATTTCAACAATCAGATAGAGCAGCTGTCGCTCAAGGAAGTGCCCGCCCGCCTGGCGGCGTTCATGTTGTCTGAAGCGGCGCGCGTCGGGAACAGTACGATACATATCGATACAACCAAAACCGAACTGGCTAACCGTCTCGGGACCATCAGTGAGACTCTTTCGCGCAATCTGCGCAAGTTCATGGACGCGGGTATAATCGAAGTCGATCATAAAAATATAAAGATCATCGACGCCAACCGTTTGACTGCCATCGCCGACGGAGAGAAGATTTAGGCTTACAACAATTTAATCCCCGCTTTATACCGCCCTGGGATTTCCAACAAAAATAACTTGTCTGAATTTATCTGCGGCTTATATTTATATTATAACTTCATCGGCTATGCATCAAAGGTAAGGCGAATTTATTTATTTTCAGGAGGGCTAACTAATGTACTCGAAAAATTCTAAAGGCATTTTGGGCATTACTTTGCTCATCTGGCTGGCTTTCTGTGCAACTACCTATGGCCAGGTCAATTCTAAGGGCATTCCGACATCAGATAAAAGCATTTCAGATTTTATAACACCGGATGGTCGCTTCGACCTCAGGGCGGCACGATTGTCAGGTTATCAGGGTAAGCTGGATATGAACGGATTCAAATCATCCATTGATCCTTCCTCCGGTCAATCGGTTTTTATGCCTGCCAAAGCCTATGAAAAGGCCGACAGCCCGGATGACGTTTACTGGGACAATACCATCTCCCCCTGCCTCCCAGGTGTCGACGGAGAATTATGGGATGCGATAACATATGACGGTCAACTAATAGTAGCGGGTGATTTCAGTGTGGCCGGATGCAATTTTTCCTATAACATTGCCGCCTGGAACGGCCTGGCCTGGTCACCCCTGGGATCAGGGCTGGATGGTCGGGTTCTGGCTTTGGCCGTCTACGACGGTAAACTATTTGCGGGAGGCGAATTTTCGAGCGCCGGTGGCATGACCGTGAATCGGATCGCCAGCTGGGACGGGACATCCTGGTTGCCGCTCGGGTCGGGTATGCCAGACAGGTATTCAGTGGTAGAAGCTCTGGGGGTTTTCAACGATATGCTTATCGCGGGCGGGAGTTTCATGAGCGCCGGCGGTGTAACGGTCAACAATATCGCCGCCTGGAACGGCAGTTCCTGGTCGGCTTTCGAAGCGGGTACGGACAATGATGTCCGCAGCATAATAGTTTATGGCGGGCACCTTATCGTGGGGGGCGACTTTGATTTCGTAAACGGCTTGCCGGCCGAACGTATCGCATTGTGGGACGATGATTCGTGGACGGCGATCGGCTCCGGTTCGATCAGTTACGGAAGCATTTTTGCCATGACTATTTACGAAGGAAAACTCCTGGTCGCCGGCGACGTGATATCAAACGGTACAATGGCCAATATGGCTTCCTGGGATGGTTTCAACTGGTCGATTTTGGATCCGGTACCGGAATACATCGACTATTCCCTGGTTAGAGATTTGGAAGTTTACGATGATCGGTTGATTATAGCAGGCAGGTTTGAAGATTTTGACACCGATCAAAATAATGGTATTGCTTCCTGGGACGGCTCAACGTGGTCATTTTTTGATTCCGATTTATCGGGGAGTATTGCAGCCGTAACGGTCTTTGACAACCAGCTGATTTCGGTCGGAGAATTTACGGTTGTCGGCGGGACGGCCGCCAAGAACGTCGCTTCATGGGACGGTGCATCATGGTCACGGGTCGCGTCCGAGACGGGTTTAAATAACATCGTTGGGTGCTCTATCGTCTATGACAACAACCTGGTTGTCGGCGGCGATTTCTCTCTGGCCGGAAGTACCGAAACCCGGAATGTAGCAATGTGGGACGGTTTGTCATGGTCACCATTGGGAGAGGGTTTTGACGACGAAGTTCTGGATTTGTGTGTCTTTGACGGAAAACTGATCGCGGGCGGGCTGTTCACTCATTCCGGTGACGTTGAAGTCAATGGGGTCGCCGCCTGGGACGGGTCAGAATGGTCGCCTTTGGGCGAAGGTGTCGATGTCGCCGTCATAGCCCTGGCCGTTTATAACGATCAGCTATATGCCGCCGGTCTTTTCAGCAGCGCCGGTGGCTCGGAGGCCAACTGCATCGCTTCATGGGATGGAACCTCATGGTCTTCGCTCGGTTCAGATTTCAACGATGGGCATGTCATTATTGAGGACCTGGCGGTTTATGACGGGAAGTTGATCGCGGGGGGAGAATTCGAATCGGTTGGCGGCATGGAAATAAGTACTATTGCGGCCTGGAACGGGACCTCATGGTCGGCTCTTGGGGCGGGCATAAGTTACTTTTACACGGTCTATACGCTCGGCACTTACGATGGAAAACTGGTTGTCGGTGGGCGGTTTAATCAAGCCGGAGAAGTGGAAGCACACTATATCGCCTTCTGGGACGATGGCAAATGGGAGACGGTAGGCTCCGGAACCAACGGACTGGTATTGGATGTGGAACAGTACGGCCGTAAACTTATCGCCGCTGGAGGCTTCAGGATGGCCGGAGATGCAATCGCCGGCAATATTGCCTCATGGGACGGGACGTCCTGGGAATCCCTGGGATCGGGAACGCAGAATTATATCTATACTATGGCGGTGTACGACAATGACTTGTTCGTCGGTGGCAGATACAGCGATGCAGGTGGTCAGGTCGCGGCGTTTGCCGCCGAATGGACTAAAGGCGCCTGCTGCCGCCAGTGGGGCTATCCCGGCGATGCCAATGCCGACGAAGCCGTAAACCTTCTGGATATTTTGCACGTTATATCGTTTATTTACGAGGAACCATCCGGTAGTCCGGAAAATCCGATAGGGTGCAATGAACTTCTCGACGCCAACGGCGATGGCAATATTAATCTGCTCGATATTTTATATACAATCGATTTCGTCTATGGCGTCCCGATCGGGCCGGAGCCGATCTGCCCGTAAGCATAATTTAACCATTTTGCCTTAAAAGGCCGTCGGGCCCCCTTGCCCGGCGGCGTTTTTTAATACCAGAAAAATTTTCTCTAAATTCTTCAAAAATCCATACTTTTTTCAATTCTTTGACTTCAGTCAAAGACTGATTCTATCCATCTTCCGATATTTTCCGCGTAACGATTAATAGACAACGGAGGCGAAAATGGCGGTCAGACGGATTATCACGATAGACGAAGAAAAATGCGACGGTTGCGGAGTGTGCGTCCCGGCCTGCGCCGAGGGAGCGATACAGATAACTGGCGGCAAGGCGCGGCTGGTCAGCGAAACCTATTGCGACGGGCTCGGGGCCTGTCTTGGCGAATGTCCGCAGGACGCGATTCACCTTGAAGAACGCGAAGCGGCCGATTACGACGAAGGGGCGGTCGAAAATCATTTGAATAAGCTTAAAGCCGCGTCTTCGCCCATAGCCTCCCTCCCTAATCCGGAACTTCAGCAGATACACGCGGGTCATTCTTGCCCCGGTTCGGCGATGCGGACTTTTGGTGTTCCGGCGGCGACGGCAGCAGCCGCAGAAATTGTGACCGGCGCACAGCAACAATCGCAGCTTCGCAACTGGCCGGTACAGCTTTATCTCGCCCCCACCCGGGCGCCTTATTTCGACAACGCCGATCTTTTGATCGCCGCCGATTGCGTCCCGTTCGCGCTGGCTGATTTCCACGGCCAGTTCCTGGCCGGAAAAACGCTTCTTATCGGCTGTCCCAAGCTGGATAACGTCGAGCTATACCTTAACAAACTGGCCGAAATCTTCTCGAGCAACGAAATTAAATCAGTCGAGATCGCATTTATGGAGGTCCCCTGCTGTTTTGGCCTGATGCAGATAGTACAAAAAGCGATACAAATGGCTCAGAAAGATATTCCCGTCGAACTGGTCAAAATCGGCCTGCGCGGTGAAATCCTTGAAAAAAGAATCGTTCAATAATACAGGTGTCGATATGAGTGAATTAATCAATAATGCAGAAAAGCGCCGCGAGCTTCTTAAACACATGATTTTGAAGCTGCACGATGGCGAAGCGCCGGACGCGGTGAAAAACCAGCTGGTGCATCTTCTGGGAAAGATACCTTACGGCGACGTGGTCGAAGTGGAACAGGAACTTATCGCCGACGGGCTGCCACAGGAAGAGATTCTCAATCTGTGCGACATACACAGCGCCGTCCTCAAGGGAAATCTCGATCAGACCGGATCCAAAGAGGTGCCGCCGGGGCACCCGGTCGATACGTTCAGGCAAGAAAACCACGCTCTTGAGTGGGAGATAGGTACTCTCCGCAAGTTGTTTGCCGAAATCAAACCGATCATGTCCGAAGAAGACGTCCGTGGTCTTTATAACAATATCAGGTCGCATGTACACTCACTGTGCGATGTCGACAAGCATTATCAGCGCAAAGAAAACCTGCTTTTCCCCTATCTTGAAAAGCGTGGAATCAACGGCCCGCCGACCGTCATGTGGGGCAAGCACGATGAGACAAGAGCGCTTTTGAAAGCCGCGGTAGAGGCACTAAAAATATCCGAGGATATTTCTACCGATGAGCTTTCGGCGCTGTCCGAACTCACCCTGTCCCCGGCGGTAGACGCGGTCGAAGAGATGATCTTCAAAGAAGAAAACATCCTTTTTCCGATGTGTCTGGACACTCTTTCCGATGAGGAATGGTACGACATATACAGACAAAGCATCGAAATCGGATTTTGTTTGTACGACCCTCAGGATAAATGGCAACCGGAAGGCGTGACGGTTGAAAAATCCGATGACGTCTCGGACAAGATACAACTGCCGAGCGGAAGTTTCAACGTCGCCGAGCTTACGGCCGTGCTCAACACCATACCGTTCGACCTTACCTTTGTCGACAAAGACGACACGGTACGCTATTTCACGCAGGGCCGTGAAAGAATTTTCGCCCGCAATCGGGCCATACTGGGACGTAAGGTGCAGCTTTGCCATCCGCCGTCGAGCGTCCACATCGTCCAGCAGATTCTCGATGACTTCCACGGCGGCAAGCAGAGCCGCTCTTCCTTCTGGATCGAAATGAAAGGCCGGTTTATCAGCATCGAGTATTTCGCTCTTCGCGGCGAGGACGGTGAGTATCTCGGAACGCTCGAAGTCAGCCAGGACTTGACCGAGAAGCGCTCACTCACGGGTGAACAAAGGCTTCTGAACTATAGCGATTAGGGGGTATAATATGGATAAGACGTTGGATATAACTCCCGACACGAAAATCGGAGCCCTGCTGGATACATATCCGCGACTGGAAGAGGTGCTGCTGGCGATGTCGCCGTCGTTCGCGAAACTCAAGAATCCGGTGCTACGCCGGACGGTAGCCAGGGTTGCGACAGTACGTCAGGTGGCGAAGGTCGGTAACCTGACGCTGGGAAAACTGGTCAACGATCTCAGAAACGCGGTCGGGCAGGATGGGATAGGTATCGACGCTGAAAGTAGTAAGGATGCAACCACGCGTCCCGACTGGATGGATGAAAACAAGGTGAACGGATCGTTCGATGCCCGCGCGACGATTGACGCCGGACAGCAGCCGCTGGGGCGCATCTTCGATGGTTTAGGCGACCTCCAGGCGGAGCAAATCTTTGAACTCACGACTCCTTTTATACCGGGTCCGATAATTGAACTTGCGAGCAATAAAGGATTTAAGAGTTGGACGGTACATGAAGGCGACGAAATCTTCAAGACATATTTCATAAAGGATACACCATGACAGATAACAAAACCAAAACACCGGGTCAGCTTGAAGGTGCCACGCGGTACAATCCGACCGATATGACCAATTACGCGGAGGGATCGGTCGTATCGCGGACGCTGGTCAAAAATCCGGCCGGGACCATTACGCTATTTTCTTTCGATGAAGGCCAAAATCTGAGCGAGCATTCGGCGCCGTTCGATGCTGTCGTGCACGTGCTCGAGGGCACCGCCGAACTGATAATCGGTGGACGGTCGGTACACGCCGAACAGGGTGAAATGGTACTGATGCCCGCCAATGTCCCTCACGCTGTCAAAGCCAACCAGAGATTCAAGATGCTGCTTACAATGTTGCGTGGGTAAACACAGGAACCTTACCATGACATTATTGATGCATATACCGGCGATATTATCCTGCCTGTTGCTTGCGGCGCATTTCATGCGCGCAGGAAACTATGGCCTGATGGCAGTATTTGCACTGTTGCCGTTTCTGATGATTTCCAAACGCCGCTGGGTGGCGATAGTAATTCCGGTTATGCTCTTTGTTGGTGTCGCGGTCTGGATCGAAACGATAGTGCAGGTTGCCTCTGTACGTCTGCAAATTGGTCAGGACTGGATGCGTATGGCAATCATACTCGGTAGCGTGATTTTGTTTACCGCTGGATCGGCCTTGTTGTTTTTTACTAAGAAATTTAAAGCACGGTACAATCAATATACTGAGACAGCTTGGGAATCGGCGGTCGGGTTTATTGCGACCGGATTGCTGTTGTCTTTCGTGCAGATTAAGGTTCCCCTGACCATGCTTCTGGCCGAACGGTTTTGGCCTACCTTCGGCTGGGTAGAAATCTTCGCGCTGGCGATATACGCCGCATTCATTGTCGAAAAGATGTTGGACAAGACCGAAACGGCGCACTGGCGCAAGCGCATCTGGCTGTTGTTTTCTTCAGTGTTTTTTGCTCAGCTAATCTTAGGTTTGCTCGGGTTCGGTAAATTTCTCATGACCGGGCGGCTGCATCTCCCTGTCCCGGCCATGATTCTCGCCGGACCGATTTTTCGCGGAAATCATTTCTTCATGCCGATTCTATTCGTCTCGACCGTACTTCTCGTCGGACCGGCCTGGTGCAGCCATTTATGCTATATCGGGGCGTGGGACAACGCCGCGGCGCATGCCAAACGCAAACCTCAAAAGCTCCCCGGATGGACCTCGCCTGCCCGGTGGGCCATTTTGGTTTCGATAATAGCTTGCGCCATTGTGCTGCGCTGGGCGGGGGTATCATCGATTGTGGCTACGGTGCTTGGTCTGGCCTTCGGGCTGGGCGGTGTGGCGGTGATGCTGTTCTGGTCGCGGCGCAAAGGGGTTATGGCTCATTGCACCGTGTACTGCCCGATCGGTCCGGTCGCCAACTGGCTCGGAAGAATCTCGCCGTTTCGGGTGCGGATCAACGACTCCTGTACCGACTGCGGGATTTGCCGCTTGTCGTGCAGGTACAACGCCCTGAATCTGACCGATATAAAAAAGCGCCGACCGGCGTCGAGCTGTACATTGTGTGGTGACTGCATCGGTGTCTGTGAACACGGTTCGCTGGAATACAGGTTCTTAAAGCTTAAAAATTCCGCCGCCCGAGCGGTGTTCATTGTTACAGTCGTCTCACTCCACGCTGCCTGCCTCGGCCTGGCGCGAATATAAAAACGGGCCCGAAGGCCCGCTTTCATTGTACTATCTTTAGTCTTTATCCAACCAGTTTGACAAACTTGTCGATATCGGCCAGAGCCATATTGACCGATTCCTGCCAGAAATCAGGCTTGGTCAGATCGACACCGAGGTGCTTCTTCGCCAAATCCTCGCAATCCATCTGTCCGCTGTCGGCGAGCATCGCCACGTACTTGGGAGAAAATGCCGCACCTTCGGCCTTCGCCCGGCCATATACACCGCAGGCGAAGAGGAACCCGAAAGTGTACGGGAAATTGTAGAACGGCTGGTTGGTCAGGAAGAAGTGCAGTTTCGAGGCCCAGAACAACGGATGATAGGCGTCGTCGCCTTCGAGTATATCACCGTACGCCTTTTTCTGTGAGTCGAGCATAATCTGATCGAGACGGCTGCGGCTGACGATCCCCGAGGCGCGTTCTTTATAAAATTCGCTGTCGAAAAGATAGCGGGCGTAGATATTCGGAAACAAGGCAAAAGTCCGCTGCAGACCCTGATCGAGCAACAGCAGTTTTTCTTCGTCGTTTTTGGAATTCTCAACAGCACCGTCGAAGACCAGTAGCTCGTTGAACGTCGAGGCGCACTCGGCCAGAGTCAACGGATATTCGCGACCGAACGGCGGCACATCTTTTAGAACATGATGATGATAGGCGTGACCCAGTTCGTGGGCGAGCGTGGCCATATCGTTGAAATTGTCGGAATAGGTCATGAAGATACGGCTTTGTTTGGCTACACTGAGAGTTGTGCAGTACCCTCCCCCGCCTTTGCCGGGACGGTCCTCGGCTTCTACCCATCGGCTATCGACGGCCATGCGCGAGAATTCGGCCTGTGATTTCGAGAATCCAGAGATGATGTCATATATGAAATCGCGGGCCTCGGTGAACGTGATCCTTGAGTCAAGTGAACCGGTCGGGGCGAACTGATCGTACCATTTGAATTTATCGACTTTCAAAAGCTTTTTCTTGGCATCGATGTATTGTTTCAAACGGGGGATAGCCTTCTCCACAACCGACCACATGGCCGTCAGAGTTTCCTTAGAGAGGCGGGCCTGCTGGAGCGGTTCGATCAGGGGTGAATCCCAACCACGGCGCTTGTAGATATTCAGCCGGAACCCGGCCTGATAGTTCAGGGCCAGGGCGCATTGATTGGCCACTGTCTCCCACGCACCTTCCAGTTTTACGTGGGCCTGTTTTCTAACGTCCCGGTTGGAACTGGTTAGCTTCTTGGCAAGCTGTCCCAGAGAAAGTTCGGTCTTCTTTCCGTCTTTTTCGTCGAACTGCACGCGCAGGTCACCGTAGATTTTGTCATAAAGCCGGTTCCAGGCGTGGTAACCGTTGACCGCCAGCTCGGCGGCAAGTTCCTCGAATTCCGGCTTCATTTTCATCCGGGCGATTCGGCGCATCTCGTCGAGTCCGAACGCCCGCTTATCCAGGCGCTTGTCATTAATTAACTTCTGCCACCAGTCGTCGCTCTGTTCCATCGCAAAGGCTTCGAGCGATACGGTCAGCGTTTTGTATTCGGAATGGATGACGTCCATTTCGCCGTAGATGGCGATTGCGTCCTCGTCGTTGACGTTCTGGCTGATCAAACACTGGGCGTAGGCATAAGCGTGCTGCAGGCGGTTCTGGATATCTTCAATACGCAGGATTAAATCAATCCAGCCGGTCAGGTTTTTGTCCTCGAGTTTCGGCGGGAGTTGTTTGATATCGGCATGTGCTGCGGCCAAATCGTCTTTAAGTTTTTTGCGAAAATCGGCGTATTCCTTGGATTTGCTTTCACCGGGGAAAATCGATTCCAAATCCCATTTAAGATTGGCTGTTTCCGGTCCGGCGGTTTGAACACCTTGTGATCCCATACTATTTACTCCTTAATCTTATTGCTTTCAAATCAACGTCGAACTGTCACATGGCAGACAAATGCGGGTCTGCGACAATTGTCAATTATACACTAAACGAAAGAGTTTTCCAAGAATTTCAATAAAAAATCGCCCTGAGCAAAAGACAATTCGGCTCTTGCGAAATTCCCTCTAATTGTTACATTTAGGGACTGTTTAAACAGGCACATACAAATAAGGATAAAAGGAGTCCGATATGAACGTATTCGAATTTGCGATGCAAATGGAAAAGGACGGCGAGGCGTTTTACCGCAAGATGGCGGACAATGCCGGAAATAACGTTATCAAAAACGTCCTGCTCGATCTGGCCGATGATGAAGTCAAGCATTACAATATTTTCAAGAGATTCCGCGACGGTGACCTGTCCGGCGCCGAGATGATGAAAGACTCGACCAAGGTCATGGAAAAGGCCAAAAACGTCTTCCAGCAGATAGCCGACTCCGGAGATCAACCGAATTTTTCCGGTGAAGTGGTTACGGCCTGGAAAGAAGCGCAGGGTATTGAGAAAAAGTCCGAGGACTTTTACCGCGAGAAAGCCAGCGATGAAAACCGTCCCGAAGTACAAAAGACGCTCAACCTGATTGCCGATGAAGAGCACAAGCACTGGACGCTGATCGAAAACGTGCTCCATTTCCTGGAACGTCCCAAGCAATGGCTGGAAAACGCCGAATGGAATGACCTGGAAAAATCGTAAGCCCTTCAACCGGAAAGACACAATCGGAGGATACCATGGGTAATTATAAAGTGCCGGTTCCGGCCAATGAACCGGTTTATTCATACGCTCCCGGATCGAAAGAAGCAACTCTGTTGAAAAAGGCCCTGGACGATCTCAAGGGCCGGCAAATCGACGTCCCGATGATTATCGGCGGTAAAGAAGTCCGCGTCGGCGACCCGGTCAAAATAACCGCCCCGCACGATCACAATCTCGTCTTGGGGCAGTCCTATCAGGGCGGCAAAGACGAAATCAATGCGGCTATCGATGCCGCTCTGAAAGCCAAAAAGACGTGGGAGGAATTCCCCTGGCACGAGCGCGCTGCGATCTTCAATAAGGCGGCCGAACTCCTGACGGGACCGTACCGTTATATCATAAACGCTGCCACCATGCTGGGACACAGCAAGAACGTCTTCCAGGCCGAAATCGATGCCGTCTGCGAACTGGCCGATTTCTTCCGCTTCAACGTCTACTACGCCGAGCAGATTTTCAACATGCAGCCGGAAAATCCCGCCGCAACCTGGGACCGTCTCGATTACCGTCCGCTGGAAGGCTTCGTGTTCGCCGTGACACCGTTCAATTTCGTCTCCATCGCCGGTAACCTGCCCACGGCACCGGCTATCATGGGCAACACCTGCGTCTGGAAACCGGCTTCATCGGTGACGTACACCGCGCATTTCATCATGCAGATACTAAAAGAAGCCGGGCTGCCCGACGGCGTCATCAATATGGTGACCGCCCGCGGGGCCGACGTCGGTGAGTACGTTCTCAAGAACAAAAATCTGGCCGGGATTCATTTCACCGGCAGTACGGCCGTGTTTCAGACGATGTGGCGTACGGTCGGTGAAAACATCGCGTCGTACAAATCCTATCCGCGCATTGTCGGTGAAACCGGCGGCAAGGATTTCGTGTTCGTACACAATTCGGCCAACGTCAGCGAAGTGGTCACGGCCATCGTGCGCGGCGCTTTCGAGTATCAGGGTCAGAAATGTTCGGCGGCGTCGCGGGCGTACATACCGAAGTCGCTCTGGCCGAAAATCAAAGAAGGCGTTCTGGCCGATCTTAAAGAAATCAAAATGGGTGACGTCGAGGACCCCGGCAATTTCGTCAACGCCATTATTGATAAGTCGGCCTATAGTACAATCGTCGAATACATCGACTTCGCAAAGAAGGCGTCCGATGCGGAAATCATCGCGGGCGGCAATTATGACGACAGCAAAGGATATTTCATCGAGCCGACCGTGGTCGTGACAACCAATCCCCATTTCCGTCTGATGGAAGAAGAAATATTCGGTCCGGTCATGACGATTTTCGTGTACGACGATGACAAGTACGTCGAAACCCTCGAAATATGCGACCAGACGTCACCGTACGCTCTGACTGGCGCGGTGTTCGCTATCGACCGCCGGGCCGTACAACAGGCGGACAAGATTCTTCGCCACGCGGCGGGCAATTTCTATATCAACGACAAGCCGACCGGTGCGGTCGTGGCCCAGCAACCTTTCGGGGGAGCGCGCGCCTCGGGCACCAACGACAAAGCCGGATCACTTCTGAACATGATTCGCTGGACATCGCCTCGCACGATAAAAGAAAGCTTTGTCCCGCCCCGGAACTACAAATATCCGTTTATGGGATAAGTGATTTGGAAAATTCGAAAGGACATATTGATGAGCGCACAAAAATCCTATGATGAACTGATCGCACTGGTAAAAGAATTGAACCTGCTGGGTTCCTGTGCCGCCGTACTCGGATGGGACGAACGCACGTACATGCCCCGGGGCGGCGCCGAAAACCGGGCCAAACAGCTGGCTTTGCTGTCGGGCATGATTCACGAGAAATTTACGACGCCCAGAGTCGGCGAACTTCTGTCCGAAGTCGAGGGCTCGGACCTTGTCAAAGACGAGCTGTCTGACGCGGCGGTCAACGTCCGCGAAATCCGTCGCGAGTACGACCGCGAAGTCAAAGTTCCCAAGAAGCTGGTCGAGGATATCACGCATACCTGCACTATCTCACAGGGAATCTGGGCAGAGGCCCGTCAGAAATCGGACTTCGCGAAATTTTATCCCTACCTCGAAAAAATCGTCGGGTTGCGCAAGGAACAGGCCGAGCACTACGGCTACGAAAAAGAAGCTTATGACGCCCACCTCGAAAGCTACGAACCCGGTGCGACGTACGAAAGCGTCGGTAAGGTTTTCGAATCGTTCCGCAAGGAACTGGTCGACCTGGTCGATGCCATCAACAACTCTTCAAAGCGCCCCAACATGCAAATAATCGAGCAGGACTTCCCGGTCGACGGACAGAAAATGTTCGGTGCTTCGGCGTCGGCCGCGATCGGTTTCAATATGTTCAATGGCCGTCTCGATGAAACCACCCACCCCTTCTGTTCCGGGATGGGGGTCGGTGACTGCCGCATCACGACCCGCTACAATCCCAAACATTTCGGCCAGGCCTTTTTCGGAACACTGCACGAATCCGGACACGGAATTTACGAGCAGGGGCTGCCGAATGAGCACTACGGAACACCGCGCGGTGAATCGGTGTCACTGGGAATCCATGAATCTCAGTCGCGCATGTGGGAAAACCTGGTTGGGCGTTCCAAACCGTTCTGGAAACACTTCTTCCCGCGGGCCCAGCAGGCGTTTCCGACAGCTCTGGGGAACGTCTCGTTCGATGATTTCTATTTCGCGATAAACGACGTGCGGCCGTCGTTCATCCGGGTCGAGGCCGACGAGGTGACGTACAACCTTCACATCCTGCTGCGCTTCGAGATCGAACATGCCTTTTTCAAG
>CAZMWI010000046.1:0-18275 GCA_964569945.1 uncultured Ignavibacteriaceae bacterium | reverse complement strand
TTCATATTCTCGCCCACGGGCGCACGGACGGCTTTATGGTTCGGTCGGCCAATTACGCCGAATCTCCGGCGTCTTATATTTTGTCCACCCGGCAGGTTTCCAGCCAGGGTTCTCTTTTCAACCTCGAAGCCAACGGCAAAACCTCGATGTACTACTCCCTCGCCTGTGATATGGGCGGTTTCGATCGCGATACTATCGGCGAACTGCCATCGAATTGGTCGTTTGTTGAAAGAATCCTTGCCATCCCCAACTCTGGGGCGGTCGGCATGATTGCCAATACGCGCTGGGGCTGGGTGTATTCGAGCTATCTGCTGGAAAGTTCGTTCACCGAGCATCTGTTCGGCGACGCCGAGGGCAGCCCGGTGACCGCCATGTATCTTTCATGGCAGGACTACCCGTACTATCGCGACCTCGTCTACGGACAAAACTTCTACGGCGACCCGACCCTTATCATGTACTGCGAGGAGCCGGACTTCATGGAAGCCAGCGTCGATCCTCTTCAATACAATAAACTGACTATCAAGTCCGGGCAGAGCCGCATCCCGGTGCCCGGAGCCTCGATTGTATTGTCGGTTGACGATGAAATTATCGAGCAGGGCGTGACCGACGGATCCGGGAATTACTATTTCTCCACCCCGCTCGTCAACAACGACGGCTACCTCCTGACCATCGTCAAAGACGGCTTTACCGTATATCAGGACACCTTTGCACCGTCGCTCATACTTGACAATGATGATGAAGACAACGCGGTCGTACCCGATGAATTTCGTCTGGACCAGAACTATCCCAACCCGTTCAATCCGGTTACGAGCATTCCGTACACCCTGCCCGTCCGCTCCGACGTTATCCTTGAAGTTTTCAATATTCTGGGACAGCGGGTTTGGAATGAAGTCATCTACGACCAGGCCGCCGGATCGCACACGATCGGCTGGGACGGAGTCAACCAGACCGAACGGCCGGTTGCATCCGGGATATATTTGTATCGCGTTACGGCCGGTGTGTACAGTCAGACAAAAAAGATGTTGATGTTGCGTTAGGATTGCTTGCGCAGGGACGCGATCGCCGCGCGGATATATCCACCAATATACAGCAGCGGCGCCCATAAAATCAGCAGGAGTTTTTCGACCAAGCTCCCGCTGTATTTATTAAAGTATGAAATCATCGCCCGGTGGGATTCGATAATCAGTTTCGGCCTGTCTTTGCGAACGCTTCCGCCTCTATAATGCTCGATAACCGAATCCGGATAGTACAGGTTTTTATATCCGGCCTCTTTAACCCGGCGGCAATAATCGACGTCGTTAAAAAAGATTTTGAACTGCTCATCGAACCGCCCGACCCTCTCGATCACGGCTCGTTTAATCATCAAGGCCGCCCCCATCGGTTGGTCGACTTCGCGCTCGCTGAGATGATCGAACCAGCTCATCCGCCACTGCCCGAACAACCTCGATTTGGGAAACAGGAAAGCCAGCCCGGTCAAATCGAACAGCAAATGACGATACCTCGGAAATGCCCGGCAGGAATGCTGGAGCAGACCATCGAAACCGATCAGTTTCGGTCCGATAGTTCCGATAGAATTATCTTGTTCCATCCGCTCAGCCAATCGCTCAATGGCCCGACACTGAATCCGCGTATCCTGATTCAGAATAAATATATATTCCCCGCCGCACTTTTCGATGCCCTGATTGACCGCCGGTGAAAAGCCGAGATTTTGGCTGTTTTCGATAAGCGCAACACCCGGAAAGCGCATTTTGATTATGTCGAGCGTACCATCTGTTGAACCGTTGTCGATTACGATTATTTCGTAAGATGCGCCTTCCAGCGACTTCCTCACAGAACGCAGACAATCACCAATGAAATCTTCGCCGTTGAAGCCGATTATTATAACCGAAAAACGCATCTAATTCCCGGCAACGATTTTTTCAATTATCGTCGAGTATTTTTGCGCCATAACCGTCGCAGCGTATTGATCGTCTTGATTGACATCCGTCAAATCAACAGGACCATCTATTAACTCAAACAACCTTCCCGCGGCCCACTCAAAATTAATAAAGTCAGTTACAATATTATTCTCTCGAGTCTTCAATATTTCCGCCAGGTCGGAATCAGGGTGAGTCACCGCAAGAATCGGCTTTCCCGATACCAGCATATCGAATATTCGTCCCGGCAGAATATGAAATTCACCCTGATCCTGGACCGCTATATACAAGAGATTTGAATCGACCAGCGATTCGATCGCACTTTGATGTGTTAAATATCCCAGGAGCTTTGTTTTATCGTCCAGACCGTACTTACGAGCCAGCGTCAGGACTTCATCGGGATTGCATTTGCCCGCGTGAATGATGCATATCCTATCCTTCAAATCCGGACGGATTTTAATCGCCTCGGTCAATATTTCAAAAAGCGGCTCAATCGGGGTCAGGCGGCTGATTGTCCCCAAGACACCGATCTTAAGCTTGCCCTCATCCCCCTTGTCCCGGTTTTTCCAATAATCGAGCACACTATCATCGGCGGCATTATATATCAACTCACCGCGACCAAGATAGGATAATACGCTTTTATTCACAGCGACAATTTCATCGGCGTTTTTAACAATCGAGCTTTTCAGTTTCTGTGCGAATCCAATTTGAGATTGATGTCGGTACACTTTTTCAATCGGCAACGAGTACCAAAAATCCTGAAAATCGGCGATCCAGAACAGGTTATATTTGAATTTCAGCTTAAGTCCAATCATGTGTGACGATGGCGGCGGCGACGTTGTAATAACGCATTTAATATTATTTTTATCGATCAGCGAACACGCCTTCTTATATGCAAAATAATTCCAGCCTCTCTTATAGTCCGGCCGACGTAATATCCCCGAGGAAAACGTACCTACATCCGATTTTTTTGAAATATTACGAACGCCCGCCTGATACAATAACCGCGACGGATCCAACGACCCGGCCCTATAAATCCGTGACCTATCGACACCATCAAGCAGGCCGTAGTCGTACTCGGGATAGACAATGTTCTTTACCGTTAGTACATAGGGCTTCACGCCGTACTGTCCGAGATATTTATAAAGCGCCAGGGCACGCCAGACTCCCCCCAATCCCAGCGGAGGGAAATAATAGGCAATCAGAAGAACATTGATCGGGGCATCAGACATGTACCAATTCTCGCATTGTTTTGACAGCTATTTCAATAGTATCTTCGAAGCGGCCGCGTTGTTTGGACTTTTCGTGATTGCCCCGTAAAATGCTTTCGATTTCGATATGGCCCGATAACAGCCTGTTGAACTGCTGTCTTAAAGAATTTGCGTTTGTCACATCGAACATCAAGGCGCTTTGATCGTCGGCCCACTCGCGGACACCGTCGATTTTGCCCACGACCGGGAACAGCCCGGCCGCCATGGCCTCGATCAGTGACGCCGGTGATGAATCCGAAAGCGCGGCGGACAGATAAACGTCGAAACCGGATAGAAACTTCGGGTAGTCCGGTCGCGCTACCCGATTATAGAATTGTACCTGTCCTGAGTTGTACTTATCACGAACCATCGATTCAAAATCGTCGAGTTTGGTTCCCCAATGCGGAAAAGTCAGGGTGATTTTATTCTGCGAAACAAAGTCGCCCAGAGCTTCGACTATCAGTTCGTTATTATACACCTCTTCCTGCGGTCTTGGGACGAAAACGTCAACCGTCGGTCTTTTTAGAAAATCCGAATCGAGCTTTTGATCGAAGATATCGAAAATATCCTGTTCGGCGCCCCAGTATTTTATTTTTATGTTCGCTTCCGGTTCGATCTCGCGAATTTTGGTAGCCATGTGTTCCGAATCCGAAAAAACCACATTGGCCCGTCCCAGCGCCGTTCGCACGCGAGCCTTATGAATCGCGGTCTTATTCGCCGAAATCAATATATCAGATCCAAGGCAGGTCAGTACCAGGGGCTTCGATTTCCAGACTCGCGAAACTGCAGCGGAAAAACCGTAACCCGATGCCGAATACGCATCGACAATATCAATTTTCTTATCATCGGCGATCTCAGCGATCTGACCGGCGGCAAAAATGTAATCCAGTCCTGCAATTCCAAGGCGCCCTTTCAGGGGAATATCGACAATGTCACCTTCTTCGAGGGACGCCACCCATACCGCCAAATTGCGTTCGCGCAGGGCGGCCACATAGCGTTCACCGTGAACCGAACGACCGTCGTCGAGAACCAGTATGTTCAGCGGTTTTTCCATCTAAAATAAAGCGCTCCCAAAGCACTATAATATGTATACGATTTCACTTCCGTTTCCCGCCCACCCCAGCGTCTTTTAAAATCGATCAGTCCTTCGGCGTCTCGCGGTGACCCACCCAAGTCGATCTTATATATACCGAGTTCGCGGGCACGCCCGATAATATAATCCATCATCAGGTAATTTGCCTTTAAATTTCCATGATCCCTATCTGAAAAACTCTGCCAGTTTATTATGCGGTCGTCCAACACAAAGCTGATCCTCGATCCAATCAAGCTGCCTTCGTGCAGCGCCGCATTCCAGATAACACGCTTGTCCCTTTTAGAAAAATCAAACAACCGCCGAAATACTATCGGATCGTAACGGGGGACAGTGCCGTGACGGGCGGCGGTCTGCAAAACAAGTTCCTGAAAACCGAGCAGCCAGTCGGAATTGTCAAAGCTGACGATTTGCGCTCCGCGTCTCTGCCCGACCCTGATATGCTCGTCGATTTTCGGATCGCGCTTGGTTTCCGGGCTTGTGACATCCAATATATGAGTCAAGTGCGTACTTGATATGAATCCCGGCGGGTCCTTTTCTGCACCCGAATCATGAATCGTTGCTCTGAAAAACCTGTTTTTGCGGAAATGATCGAGCAGTCGTTTATATAATTCCAGTTTTATTTCCGGATCATCATCGACGGCGTGAACACCGCCGGTAAGGCCGTCGATCATAGATTCAAACCTCGGCATCAGGCGGCCGCCACTTTGCATGCCGGTCATCCCGGCCAGAATACGCCCGTTTTCTTCAAGCGTGAAAAAGACCGGCCGAGTTCTGCCATTTTGCCAGACGGCAATAAAATCAGGCGACGCCATCAGGGATTTTTCCGCCAGGATACCCCAGCGCTCCCGGTTAAGTGTTTCCCCGGAATATATTTTAAAAGAAATCATTTGCGGATTAAAAGAATTTTGCCCCGTCCAACCGACCCGTCCTCGGCTGTCAACATATATAGATACACGCCTGAAACGACGTTCCTGCCCTGCTGGTTTTTCCCGTCCCAGTTTTCGTTGATATTCAGAACGCGCACCAGATCGCCATTGACCGTGTATATATGTACTGCCGCTTCGCCGTCATAATTGAATTTAAGTTTATCGGAGGCGCTTCGGATGACATAAGGATTGGGAAAGGCAATGACACTTTTGATATCCGGCGTGACTGGCCCGAACTCCGACTTTCTGATCGACAGCCCCGACGACGTGCCGACCCAAGTATCGCCCGTGCTGTTGTTAATTGCCAATGCTGTCACACGATCATTGGTTAACCCCGAATTCAGCGTTGTAAACACTTCAACGTCGCCGTTTACGGGATTCAGTCGCCCCAATCCGTTTGTGGCTCCCATCCACACGAAATTGCGGCTGTCCACTTCTATTTTCGTAATTCCGGGCCCAAAACCGAGAGGTAACGATACATCGCGGAATCGATCAATTCCGATATCATAATATGACATCCCGGCCGAAGTCCCCGCCCGAAGCGTACCATAGTTATCGAAATTGACGTCATAGACGATATTCGATCCCAGCCATCGGTTGTCTTCACGAAGATTGACCAGCGAATCATCGGATTTATCAAACGGATCCGGGCCATAATAATAATAAAATACGCCTGAATTTTCCGTACCGATCACAAAGACTCCGTCGTGAACGGCGATCGCCTGAACCCGGTCGGTGGAAATGCCTTCGGCAACGCCGAAAGACGTCCACCGGTTCAGATCGTAAGGATCATTCAAATCGACCACCGATACCGGGTTACCGTCCAGCGCCCGGTAATCGGTCATAAACAAGTAATTGCGGTCGATGCCCATATCCCGAACCACTACGTAGGTCCCGTTTTCCGATACACCGCGCAGCGTGGAATTGTTTTCGTCAAAATTAACCGGACCTTCCGGCGTTAACAGATTTACTCCCCCTCCCCACTGCCCGATCCACAATCGTCCCTGATTATCGAACTGAGCCGACGTTACCCATTGGCTTGTCGGCAACTCAATATCATTCCAGTCGTTTCCGTCGTACAAGCCCGGGCCGTTTATATAAAAGCCGCCACCCATTTCAATACCAGTCGAAGTCGCCAAAGCCGTAACATAATTCCCCGGCAGGCCTCCATCATTGATATTTTCATAGCCGGAGTCTCCGCCGAAAAACACTCCGTTCGTTGCCGTACCAATCCAATGCTCCTCACCGATGACAATGCCGCCCGTAAAATCACTGGTCGGAGTCAAAGAAGTATTGTTGGGGACAATTTCACCTTCACTATAAATGAAATAACCACGATTGGAGTAAATGTACAAACTGTCACCATGCACACGCAATTGACTAATCTCATTCGGCTCACGGGTCGGGATTTTTATAAACGATGTATCGGCGCCGTCGATAGCAAGCTTGTAGGCATTACGATCGTTACCGATAAACACCGTATCGTCAAAAATCCTTACAGCGGTGGTTTTATCAACCAGCAGTTCGTAGTAATCATCTCTCTTAAAAGAATTCCAGTTGGCAAACGACTTTAACTGTCGGGGATCGGTGCGGTCGGCGACAGCCAGTCCCCCGGACGTAGCCAGCCAGATGGAATCGCCCGAAAGCTCGATATCGTACACGTCGGATTCCGGATCAAGACCGCCAAAACGATAATAGAAATCTTCGATCTGCCCGTCATACATCGTTTTGGAAAACAGGGCCAGGCCGACCGACGTGCCTACCCAGATATGATCACCGTCGTCCGCCAGGCAATACAGCGTCAATAAATTATTGTCATTGTCGAAAAACAAAAATGGTGTAAAGACGCCGTCGCGGTACCGTACCAATCGACCCGCCCCCGCAAGCCAAACAGTACCATGGCTATCTTTGAGAACATAGTGCATATCATTGGTGCCCATGCCGTCGGTATTGGTCGTTTTGCTTATACCCAGAGTGGTCGGATCGATCCTCAGCCAACCGCCCGAGGATATCACCTGTACGGAGTCATTGAAATAATCTATATAGCGAATTTCGCGGGCCGACGTGATCGACGTCCAGCCGTCGGTAGTGGCGCCGTCGGCGACGGTGGCAAAAACCAGGACCGCTAATATGACCGATGAAATCCTTTTCATTTTACTCTTTTTACGATGCCTAATACCAACAATATAGACAATATCGAAACCGTTAGCAACCAGCTGATTTGACCGACAATCGGACCCGTTTTCGTGAATATGGAAAAACCTATGGCCGGATTTACACCGCCAATAACGACCTCTTTTCTAAAAAGACCCGTCTCTTCGCGGACGCGCCCGTAAGGATCGACAAATCCCGAAATCCCGCTGTTGGCGCAGCGAGCTATCCAGGTGCGGTTTTCCACTGCCCGAAAAACAACCAGGCGCAAATGCTGAAACGGTCCGGGGCTTTTCCCGAACCATGTATCATTTGTAATATTGACTATAAACTGCGCCCCTTTCAAAACGCCTTTTCGAACAAAATCAGGAAAGGCCGATTCGAAACAGATCAGCACGCTGTATTCGACATCGTGGCTGCTGAACATAACTATCGAATCACCGGGATAAAAATCCGACCACCATTGTACCTTGTTAGTCTTTATGGCGTCGAGATATTTCCCCAAGAAGTCGCGGCTTAAAAATGGGAGGTAATTTTGGTACGGTGCTTGTTCCGAAAACGGGACGAGTTTGTTCTTGTGATAAATATATTCCATCCGACCGAGAGTATCGAACTGAAAGGCCGAATTGAACGATCTTTGCTTGCCGTCGGCCATAGTTGCATCTTCCGCCCCGAGCAGGTTCGGAACACCGCTCTTACGCGCAGTTTCTGCTAATATCTGGCGATAATGACTATCCCAGCGTGGATAGGCTGGGGCCGCCGTTTCCGGCCAGACAATCAAATTGACCGAATCGCGTCCTGCTACCTGCGCCATAGAATCGTACAAAATAAAATTCAAATCCCGCGTGTCCTCTCCCCACTTTTCATTCAAAGGGACATTACCCTGCAGGAGGGCTATGGGGTATTTGGGCGGGACTTCCAGCGGCGGTAATTCTGCCCACCCGAATACATATACGACCAGCAGCAGGGCCAGAAAGCCAACGGCACTGCTAACCCGGCGCTCCAGCCGGTTCTTTCCGGAAAACAGCTGCCAGAAGAATATATTCATCATCACCAGTACGAACGACAGACCATAGACTCCGATCACTGATACGATTTGTATCATGGTCAGATAGTACCCCTGGCTGTATCCCAGGTCGGTCCACGGAAAGGCGCACTGGGTCAGGCTGCGGAAGTACTCCATCCCGACCCACAGGAAGGGCAGTACGACCAATCCGAAATTGCGGCGGAAATGGTATATTTTATTATAGGCCAGCAGTACTATCGCCGGATACAATGACAGGATGAAAATCGCAGCGACCATTCCCGGCGGCGTCACAATTGCCACCCAGTACAGCTGAAACAGGTTGGACATGAACGAATAAAAATACGCCGCCCTGAAGGCATCTTTGCCCTTTAGTTTTGAAATTATCGCAATCGGACGGGCCAGGGAAATCCATCCAAGGAACCCGAGCGGAAGAGGAAGATATGCGAGCGCGAGAACAAAAGCCCAGAATGTCAGTTCCATTCGGCGGATCCGGATCGATGCATCCTTCGGCCAAAAAAATTCTTTAATTCCGCGTAACGGGGACTTCACTCGGTACCAAAAGATTGCGGCCGGTCATCTCGGCCGGTTGTTCTATGCCCAGACAGTGCAGCATGGTCGGCGCCAGGTCGGCCAATATGCCACCCTCTCTGACTTTGACCTTGCCCATCTTGCCAGTGCTGTCGTAAAAAATGCACGGTACAAGATTGGTCGTATGAGCCGTGTGTGGTCCGTGGGTTTTCTCGTCGTACATTTTTTCGGCGTTGCCGTGATCGGCAGTCACGATAGCCATACCCTGCTGCTCCTTGACCGCTGCCAGCACTTTACCCAGTCCGGTATCGACGGCCCCAACCGCTTTGACCGCGGCGTTGTAGTCGCCGGTATGACCGACCATGTCGCAGTTGGCGAAATTCAGTATGACGACATCGAATTTCCCCGACCGAATCGCTTCGGCGGCCTTATCTGAGACTTCCACCGAGGACATCTCCGGCTTCAGATCATAGGTGGCAACTTTGGGCGAGGGAATCAAAATGCGCTCTTCACCATCGAACGGTTTTTCGACTCCGCCGTTGAAGAAAAACGTCACGTGGGCGTATTTTTCGGTTTCGGCTATACGAAGCTGTTTCAGACCATGCTTTGAAATCACTTCACCGAATATATTATTCAAATGCACTTGTGGGAAGGCGACGTGAGCTTTGGTCAGGAGTTTGTCGTACTGCGTCATCGTTATCAGATGCACGTTCGGATTATCGGGATGAGACCACCCTTCGGGATCGTCACCGGTGAGGATATGGCACATCTGCCGGACCCGGTCGGCCCGGAAATTGAAGAATATGGCGACGTCGCCGTCCTGCAGTCGTCCTTCGTTTTCGTCGCCGAGATTTATAACGACCGGCACGATGAATTCATCCGTGACGTCGTTTTTGTACGATTGCCTAATTGCCTCGACGGGATCATCGGCCTTTACTCCTTTGCGACGGACGATGGCATCGTACGATTTCTCTATACGTTCCCAGCGTTTGTCACGGTCCATGCCGTAATAACGGCCCGACACCGTCGCCACTTTACCCAAGCCGGTTTTATCGAGAAACTCGACCGTGTCTTTCATGTAGCCTTCCCCCGAATGCGGCGGCGTGTCGCGACCGTCCATAAAGGCGTGAAGATACAGCTTCGTGACGCCATTGTCTTTGGCCATTTTGACCAGCGCCTGGAGATGATTCAGCGAGGAGTGCACGCAGCCGTCGGAAACCAGCCCGAGCAGGTGGACGGCTTTTTTGTCCGAGACGGCTTTTTTCATGCCGGTAAGGAACACATCTTTTTTGAAAAAGTCGCCGTCGCTTATAGATTTGTCTATGCGGGTGATGTCCTGATAGACAACCCGGCCCGCTCCGATATTGAGATGACCGACTTCGCTGTTACCCATTTGTCCTTTGGGTAATCCCACCGCCAGGCCGGAACCGTCGATCGGTGCGTGTGGACAGGTTTTAAACAGCTCGTCGATATTGGGTTTATTGGCGCCGAGCACGGCGTTATATTCTCTCTCTTTGCGAAGGCCGCAACCGTCGAGTATGCATAAAAGAAACATGATTAACCTTTCAAGACTACTTTTTTCTCGCCCGAGGTGATGCGGCCAATCTGATAAGCCTTTTCACCGAGGCCATTTAAGTCTTGAACCACCCGTCCGGCCAGTTGTTCCGAAACAACCAGGATAAAGCCGATACCCATGTTGAACGCCGGATACATATCGTCCTCAGAGATATCCCCCGCCTTCTGCAAATAGTCAAAAACCGGTAAAACCGGCCAGGAGCCTTTGTCGATCTCGGCCCGGCTGTTGTCGGGAAGAATCCGCACCAGATTGCCCGGGATACCGCCTCCTGTAATATGAGCCATGCCCTTGACCGGATGTTTTTTCAATATCTTGAATATTGAGTCTTTATACGATTTGTGTACGGTCAGAAGTTCATCGGCAGTCGTCCGACCCAGTTCGGAGATCAAATCGTCGTGTTTTAATCCGGCGACCTCGAACACTATTTTACGCGCCAGCGAGAAGCCGTTGGTATGAAGCCCGGTCGAGCCCAATCCAATAACGGCGTCTCCGACTTCGATATTCGAGCCGTTAATAATTTTCTCCTGATCGACGATACCGACAATGAATCCGGCGACGTCATATTCACCCGGTTGATAGAAATCCGGCATTTCGGCCGTCTCGCCGCCGATCAAAGCGGTCCCGGTATTCTTGCAACCTCGGGCCAACCCTTCGACCAGTTCAGCGATAATTTCCGGTTTTAATTTTCCGGTCGCGATATAGTCGAGGAAAAACAGAGGCCGCGCCCCGTGCACCAGGATGTCATCGACACAGTGATTGACAAGGTCCTCGCCGACCGTATTGTGTTTGCCTGACATAAACGCAATCTTGAGCTTGGTGCCGACCCCATCGGCCGAGGATATGAAGACGGGATTTTTGAATCCACCAAAATCCGGTTTAAAAAAAGCCCCGAATTGCCCGATTCCGCTTAAAACCGATTTATTGAACGTGCTTTTGGCCAGTTCCTTGATTTTTTCGACAGCGGCATCGCCCGCGGCAATATCGACCCCCGCCGATGCGTAATCTAATTTATTCTTGTCCATATACTTCCACCGTATTTTCGATCTTAGTAAGGGATTAAGCTAACACCCGTCGGTATTAAAGTCAAGAAAATAGCCGGAAGCAATAGGCCGCCATTTGGCCACAGAATAGCAATCTCCTTGTAACCCACCAACGGGTGGGTATGTTAGAATTCTTTTGACCGGCAGACGCCCTCATCTGCCGCTTTTATGAATTGCCTTCTAAATAGAATTTTATAATTAAATTTGCGACCTAAGAAATTCCAAAAGAGCTTTAATATCTCCGGGCGGCTCGGCTTCGACTTTGATCTTGTCTCCGCTTACCGGATGCTTAAATTCCAGACTCCTGGCATGAAGCGCCTGGCGCGGCATCAGCGCAAGCGCCTTTTTCGCAATCATCCGATCATTGGAGAAAATCCCCCGGTGCCATTTCTCCCTGCCGCCGTATTCGAGATCGCCTAAAATCGGATGTCCCAAGTGAGTAAAATGCACCCGGATTTGATGCGTCCGGCCGGTACGAAGATTAATTTCGAGGTAATCATACAGATGGTACCGTTCGAGCAGTCTGTATTCTGTGACGGCTTCGCGCGATTTTACATGGGTTACGGTCATCTTTTTACGATCTTTCATCGACCGCCCAACCGGTAGATTAATAGTCCCCTCTTTGTCTTTCATATGTCCGCAGAGGACGGCGATGTACTTCTTCGTAATCGTCCTCGCTTTCAGCATATCCTGCAAAGCCTGATGCACTTCGTCTGTCTTCGCAACCATTACAAGCCCGCTGGTATTCTTATCCAGACGATGCACTATTCCCGGACGGTCCTCTGCACCCGTTGAGAGGTTTTTCGTGTAGTGCAGCAGGGCGTGAACCATCGTGCCTGTGTAATTTCCCGCCGATGGGTGCACCGTCATTCCGGGAGGTTTATTGACTATCAGAAGATACCCGTCTTCGTACACTATATTCAAAGGGATATCCTCGGGGGTAAGATTCATTTCCGGTTCGGGGGGAATCGAGATTTCGATTTTCTCACCCCCGGTCAGGATCATCTTCCCGACCACAGGTTCGCCATCTATTGTCACGAGCTCGGCATCGATGAGTTTCTGCAGGCGGCTCCGGGACAGTTTCAACTCGGCATTTTGGCCGATGTACTTATCGAGCCGGATTTTTTCTATACCGTCGGGGATTACTACCGACAGGTGTTTCATCGACTCGGATTTATTGTCTGAGACCATATATTACACGAAAGGATTGTCTCTGGTGCAGGATATCAGGATATTGCTCATATCGCCCACGGCCCGCTCGATACCGACCAGCAGCGCCCGCGCCAGGACGTTGTGCCCTACGACGTATTCATCAATTGTCCCCAGCGCCGCCAGCGCCCGGATGTTAAGATAATCCAGCCCGCCGCCGCACGAGACGTTCATCCCCAGCTTTTTGGCCGTCTGGGCGACCTGATCTATCGACTCGGCCTTTGACTTATATTCCACCGGGTCGGACGAGGCGTAATCGTATGCCGCCAGTTGCATCGAACCGCATTTCAGCCGCGCCGTCTCTTTGACCGATTCTCCGTCGGGATCGATCAAACATGAATACGGAAGCCCGGCGTCGTCGAGCAGCGCCACGGCATCGTGCAGACGGGTCGCCGCCCGTGAAAAATCTATCCCGCGCGTAAGCCTCTCTCCCTCCAGAAGCATCGGCATGAGGGTCACCCGGTACGGTTTAACTTCAAGGGCCAGCTTGATTAGATCCGGGTCGGGGGCAATCTGAAGATTCAGCCGGGTTTGCACCGTCTCTTTGAGAAGATAAATATCGCGGTCTTTAAGAAGCGCCCGGTCCACGCGCAAATGAGCCGTGATGCTGTCCACCCCGGCCGCTTCAGCCATTACAGCAGCGTGCACCGGATCGGGAACGCGGGTCCTGGTGGTTCTTCGGAGGGCCGCGACGTCGTCTATTTTTATCGAAAACTGTGGCATTTCAAACCTCTGTGGGAATTATACAAATCTAACGGCTTAAACGGATGGACTCAAGGATTATTTGATTTTTTTAAGCTGCTCCGCCAGACCGATAAAATCCTCGATAGACATCGCTTCACCACGGATGTCAGGATTTTTGCCCAAATTAGAAAGAACTTCCGAAAGCCCGGCCTTGGCGGCAATACCTGCTTCCGCCAGATTTTTGACCAGCATCTTGCGCCTGTGGACGAAAGCGGACCGGACTACCCGCTCGAAAAATGCAAAGTCGTCGATTTGATGTCTGTCACTTGGCTCGAACACCAATACCGACGAAAGAACTTTCGGTGGCGGATAAAACGCACCCGGCGGAATCGTCCGTACATTCTTGATATCAAAAAACAGTTGAGTGAAAATCGATATTGGCGCCCAGTCTTTCGAGCCCGGACCGGCCGCGATACGTTCGCCCAGTTCCTTTTGTACGGTTATCACCGCTCGGTCAATTTTCCCCCGGTGTTCCACAATCCAGGCAACCAGTGGCGAGGTTATATCGTACGGTATGTTCCCGATCAGCTTGAACGGTCGGTCGCAGTACCTCTCGGGTTCAACGATAAGAAAATCCTGATTGATGATTTTAAGATTTTCCCTGCCGGAAAATTTCTTTTCCAGTTCCGGCAGCAGCATTTTGTCCAGCTCAAATGAAAATACGGTCGCACCCGTTTCGACTATAATTTCAGTCAGCCCGCCCCGTCCGGTGCCTATCTCGAAGACAACGTCGTCCTTCTCGATATTGAGATAGTCGACAATTTGTCGGGCGATGTTTTTATCTATGATGAAATTTTGCGAGAAGCGTTTCTTGGGACGAACCGAGGACATTTCAGTCACCGAACGTTTCAACCAGGCCGAAAAGTTTCTGCACGTTGCGATCGACTATTTTTTCGATATCTTCGACCGCCATATCCTTAAGTTCGGCCATTTTTTGATAAACGAACCGGACAAACGCCGGCTCGTTTCGTTTGCCGCGCTTGGGGACCGGGGCCAGATATGGGCAGTCCGTTTCAAGCAGGATATGCTCCATTGGCACATCGGCAACCATCCGCGCCATGCCCGCTTTGGGAAACGTAATTATCCCTCCGACCGAAATCTGGAAGCCAAGATCAATGACTTCATTGGCTTCTTGTGCGTCACCGGGGAAACAATGAAAAACCCCACCGACCAATCTTTGTGCGTACTTCGCTATGATCTCGACCGATTCCTTAAATGATTCCCGTGTATGAATCACAACCGGTAATTTCTTCTGCACCGCTATCTCAAGCTGTTGTTCGAAGACCTGTCTTTGAAGTTTACGGGGCGATAGATCGCGATAATAATCGAGCCCTATTTCTCCGATGGCTTTAACTCTTTCATGATCGGCCAGGCTGGCGATTTTTTCTTCGGCGCTTTTATCGAACGTCGAGGCATCGTGGGGATGCACGCCGACCGTAGCATACACGCAATCGTACTTTTCGGCCAGCGCCACCGACATTTCCGAATGATGTAAATCCACCCCGATATTGACCAGAGTGTGTACTCCGGCTTCGAGCGCCGCCGACACGACACCGTCGCGGTCGTCATCGAATGCATCAAAATCGAGATGACAGTGAGAATCGATCATCAGCCGACTTCTGCCCCGGCCTCAATATCCTGTTCGGGTGTAACCAGAGTCAGCTGTTTACCCTTCTTGGCCGCGAGGAGCATTCCTTTGGATTCGATTCCCCGGATTTTGGCCGGCTTTAGATTTTTCACGACCACGATCCGTTTGCCGACCAGGTCTTCCGGCGTATAGTACATCGCAATCCCGGCGACGATCTGACGCTTTTCCCCGCCGACGTCTATCTGAAGGCGAAGCAGCTTGTCGGCCCCCTCGACCTTCTCGGCTTCGAGCACTTCCGCCACAACCAGTTTATTCCTGAAAAACGAATCGACGTCGACCAGCCCGTCGTCGGAATCATCGTTCTTGTCTCCAGCCTTCTTAGCCTTCTTCTCCTGCAAACGTGGGAAGACGGAATCTTTCAGTGCAATCTTCGACCCGGCTTCCAGACGGTAAAAAGTCCGCGCCGAATCGACACTCAATTCGTCTTTATCGAGCCCGAAGACATTTAAAATTTCGACGGCTTTATTGGGCATAATCGGGCTTATCATTATCGCCGTAATTCTAACCGCTTCGGCGCTGATATAGAGCACGCCACCGGCTTTTTTGAGGTCCCCGTTCTTGACCAGCTTCCACGGAGCATTGGCATCGAAAAATTTATTGATACTACGCACCAAGCCCATGACGGCTTCGATGGCGTTCAATAATCGAAATTTATTGATATGGTCCAGCACTATTTCCGGCAGCTTTTCGGCCTCGGACACAAGATCATCGACACCCTCGATCCCATCGGCCGGAGTCGGGATTTTGCCATCGAAATTGGAAATTATCATCTTGGCCGTTCGTGACACCAGATTGCCCAGATCATTAGCCAGGTCGCTGTTGTACTTGGTGACAAACCTCGATTCCTGTATGTCACCGTCGGCCCCGAACGGATACTGGGTCAACAGAAGATAGCGCGAGGCATCGGGCCCGAACTGCTCGACCATGACGCGCGGGTCGATTTGATTGCCCAGCGATTTCGACATTTTCTCGCCGTTGACCGTAAAGAATCCATGCAGGAAAATCGTCTTCGGCAGCGGAAGTCCGGCCGCCATCAAAATGGCGGGCCAGAAAATACAATGGAATTTAAGGATTTCTTTCGCCATCAAATGCACTATCTCGGAATCGAGCCACCACTTTTTGAATTTGGCATCATCGGCCCCATAGCCGATCCCGCTGAGGTAATTCATCAGCGCTTCCACCCAGACGTACGTAACCTGTTTGGAATCGAACGGCAGAGGAATCCCCCACTTGACTTTTTCGCGCGAAATCGAAAAATCGCTGAGCCCCTGTTCAAATAAACCGAGCGTCTCCCTTCGGCGCTCGTCGGGCATGATTTCAATTTCACCCGATTCGATAAGCTCTTTTATTTTGTCGAGGTAGGCCGAAAGCCGGAAGAAATAGTTCTTCTCGCTGAGTACCTGCGGGGGTCTTTTGTGATGCGGGCACAATCCGTCGACCAGCTCTTTTTCCGTCAGGAATTTTTCACACCCGGTGCAGTACAATCCCTCGTAGACGTCGGGATATATCACCGCCTCCCCGTCCGGGGTTTTAGCTTCGTGCAATATTGTAAGCAGCTTTTGCACCGCCACTTCATGCCGTTTATCGGTGGTACGGATAAAATCGCCGTAATTTATATCGAGCGCCTTCCACGCATCTTTGTACTGCTGCACTATTCCGTCGCAGAATGACTTCGGATCGAGTCCTGCTTTCTCGGCGGCCTCGGCCACCTTGGTGCCGTGCTCATCGGTGCCGGTCAGGAAAAACGCTTCGCGGCCGTTGAGGCGATGGTACCGCGTAATCAGGTCGGCGGCAATGGTCGTGTAAGAATGTCCCACGTGCGGCTTGTCGTTGACATAGTATATCGGGGTCGTTATATAAAACGGTTTGCTCACGTCAGTTCTCCGGTTTGTCTCTGTCTTCTTTAAGAAGTTCCTCGGTAATGTCTTCATCCTGCTGGGGTCGCGGAGGCATGACCGGCTGTTCATTTTTATGCAGCGGTGGAAGATTATGCATCTCGCGGTAAAATTCACCCAGCTCCAGCCGATTATCGCCTACTTCGGAACCGGGCACTTTTACCTCCTCGCCGTCCTCCAGCCTGACCACCATGTAGTCTTCAAATACGTTGATTCGATCCACCACGCCGGTTTGGTCGTTGACCGAATACGATTCTCCAATTTCGGGATACCTGCTCCGGGTCATGGCATAATAATCGACCTCGTACTTAAGGCAGCACAAAAGCCGCCCACAATTGCCAGAAATCTTCGACGGATTAAGCGACAGCCCCTGCTCCCTTGCGTCCTGCGTAGAAATCGGTTCGAAATTACGCAGGAACCGCGAACAACACTGCTGATGCCCGCATATGCCATGACCGCCGATTCGTTTGGCTTCGTCGCGAACGCCGATTTGCCGAAGCTCGATGCGAGTTTTATACTCCGAAGCCAAATCCCGAACCAGCGCCCGGAAATCGACCCTGTGATCGGCCGTGAAATAAAACGTCATTTTATTCCGGTCATACTGGTACTCGATATCAACCAGCTGCATTTCCAGCTTGTGCTGGTCGATCAGAAGTACGGCGTTATCCCAGGAGGCGGATTCATCGTCGCGGTTTTTATTCAGATTGGCCATGTCTTCGTCGTTGGCCGGACGCAAAATCGAACGGGGCTTTTCGACGAATGAAAAGGTGGAATCCTTTTCGATACGGTTCAACAACAGCCCCATATCTTCCCCGCGCTCCGCCTGCACGACGACATAATCGTTCAGCCTCAGGGAATGATAGAATTTATTAAAATAAAACTCGCGCCGATTGCCCTTAAATTCAACAAGGTATAAATCTGGCATATATTCCTCTATTCCTTACAAAACAGGTAAGTTAACCAATGAAACGCAACTGTCAAGCAGATTGCGCCATTGCCCGCCGGACCTTCAGGACAAAGGCCGCCATGGCCGGTCGTATATGGACGTTGAGTCTCAAAGCGCCCTGAAGCTGGCCGATCTCGTCGACCACTTCCGCCAGGTTGTCCGGCCCGCCGATTTTGCCCGCCAGCTGCTCCAGTTCGGATTTAAAATCGGCGTTGATTATCCTGTCCGAACCTTTGCCATATCTTACGCATATCAAGTCGCTAAAGTAAGACTGCCAGTAGGATAAAACCTTTTCGGCCGACCCCCGATCGTTGGGATTTAAAAAC
>CAZMWI010000045.1:0-18342 GCA_964569945.1 uncultured Ignavibacteriaceae bacterium | reverse complement strand
GTAGTAGCCTTTGATCGACCCGGCGAATTTCTGCGGGACTTTTTTGGGATCGATATCGAGCCCGACACAGATCATCGATTTATTTTTATCCTGAACTTCTCTTAAATCGGTTATTGCACTCATCTACCAGACCCTGACCTTTCCGATTAAATCCGTTACCGCGCTCAATTTATGATCTTTGAGATACTTTTTCAAGCCTTTGATTATTTTAGCCGGGGCGTCCGGTTCGACAAACAGAGCCGTCCCGATCTGCACCGCGCTCGCTCCGCAGAGCATGAATTCGACGACGTCGGCGACGTTGGAAATACCGCCGATGCCGATAATCGGTATTTTGACTGCCTGATATACCTTATGCACTTTGGCCAGCGCCACCGGTTTGATACACGGCCCGGACAGCCCGCCCGTGTTGTTGGTCAGGCGCGGTCGCCAGGTTTCGATATCAACCGCCATGCCGACCAGTGTGTTGATAAGCGAAATGGCGTCGGCTCCTCCTGCTTCGCATGCCTTCGCGATCACAGCTATATCGGTCACATTGGGCGAAAGTTTGGCTATAATCGGCTTGGAGCAGACTTTTTTAACCTCGCGGACCGCTTTCTCGGCCAGTTCGGCGCTGCTGGCTATTTCCATGCCGAACTCGACATTGGGGCAGGAGAAATTCAGTTCGATCATGTCGACGCGGGATTGGTCGTTCATCCTTGCACACAGTTCGACATAGTCGCTGATTTTCCACCCGGCGACATTGACCACGAGGACAAGGTCGGCCTTTTCGAAAAACGGCAGTTTATTTTCGATGTACTTATCGACCCCGACATTGGCCAGCCCGATGGCGTTGAGCATTCCCGATGCAGCCTCAGCCGTACGCGGCGGCGGGTGGCCGTCGCGAGGCTGAAGTGTAATAGTCTTGGTGATGATGCCGCCCAGCGTCTTGAGCGGGAACACCTCGGCCAGCTCTTCACCGTACCCGCACGTGCCGGACGCGGTCAGGATCGGATTTTTAAATTTCATTCCGGCGATTTCGACGGATAGATCGGGCGTCATAGAACTACCTCCCCGATTTCGTACACCGGCCCTTCGCGACAGACGCGGGTGTAACCGCCCGCGCGAAGAGGCCTTATACATCCCAGGCAGACTCCGATGCCGCACGGCATCGGCGCTTCGAGCGAAAGCTGTCCGGGGATATTACGGGCCCGGCAGAGATCGTCGACCGCTTTCAGCATTCCTTCCGGACCGCAGGCGTACAGGCGGATATTTCCGGCATCAAGGTCGATATTGTGCTCTATAGCCATGGTTACGAGTCCCTTGAATCCGGAGGAGCCGTCGAGCGTGGCGGGATACACTTTCACACCGGTTTTGCGGATGCGGGTGATATCGACCAGATCGGCTTTGGCATTGCCGCCGTAGAAATACAGAATCTTTTTAGAATCATACCTTTTTTCCATTAATCGTTTGGCGAGGAAATACATTGGCGGCATGCCGATACCACCTGCAACCAATACCGATGTCTCGCTTTTTTTCGGCAGAGTAAAAGCATTACCGAGCGGGCCAAGAATATTCAGGGTGTCGCCGTCGTGCAACCGGGCCAGAAGAGTCGTGCCGCGCCCGAAAACTTTGAAGATAATCTCAAACGACTGGTCTTTCGGATCGATGTCGTACACCGAAAAAGCTCGGCGAAAATAAATATTGGTATCGGGAATCTTGAGATGAATGAACTGACCCGGCTTAATTTTTTCAACTTTCGGAAACGGCCCGACGGAAAATCGATAAAAGCCCTGACCCAAATGCTGCTTTTTAAATATGGAAGTTGTCGCAACTTTTATCAAACTCATTTAAGGCTCTCGGGCAGAGGGACATAAAACTTGTACACAAACCAACTATCAAACAACTCCGGCGGTATCCACCCTGTATTGAAATGCGAGGCGAGCACCGTCTCGGTAACTTCTTCGTTCAGTTCCGGCGACGGTGACGGGTTCATCAACCGGACATTGGTCACGTCGCCGAAAGCATCTATCTTGATCTGGCAAACCATGTTGCCCTCGAAATTCAAATAGTACGCCGCAGGAGGATACCTGAATTCACGATCGACCTTTATGGGTGATTCCTGGGCGTCCCAGATCTGGTTACCGTCGGGATCTATGTAATATTTTTCTTCAACCGTAACGGTGCTGCCCTCGGTCGAATCCGTAAAAGTGGCGTTGGAGTCGAGCTCGCCGGAGAAAACGGAATCCGATTCCCGATCCCTCTGAACAATTTCGGTTCGAGGCCGAGCACCACGCAGCATTCCGCGAACTTCATTTGAAAATTCATTGTTGGGGAAAGAATCCACGAAATCGGAATAGGCAAAAAATACCGAGGAGTCGCCCGGATTATCGTACTTATCGGTCAGCCAGATCAGGGCGTAGCGGGCCTGCAGGTTAAGATCAGAATTAGGCAAACTGTCCTTTATAAAATTCAGATAATACTCCGCCGAATCCCAGGTCAGCGAATCGAACATGTATTTTTCGGCCTGGCGGTAATAATAGGCCGCGTAGCCGGTGTCGGCAACGGTCCCCGACAAGCCGAGTTGATCGATAACCGTCGGGATATAATCCGAACGCGGGTAATGTTTCAGTATCGAACGCAGGCTGGTATCGTAGGTCAACGTATCATCGAAATAACCCCTATATATATATGCAATGGCCGCTTTGGCTTCCGGTGCGGCCTCAGTTTCCGGGAATTTATCGAGGATAATCTGAAATTCCTCAAGCGCCGAATCAGGTTTGTCCAGCTGGGTGAGATACAGCTCGCCGAGGAGGTACTGGGTGTGTGCAGCGTTTTCGTAATCCTCATTTGTGGCGGTGGAGTCGAGTCCGAGGCTTTTGGAATATTCTTCGAGTTTGCCGATGTCAGTCGAGCGTTCGAGCGCTTCCTGTCCTATGTCGCCGCCGGCATTCTTGGCTTTGTCGTAATATTCCTTGGCCTTTTTATAATTTTCATAGTTCATCTGATAGATCAGCCCGAGATTAAAATTAGCCTGACCCGCCTCCTTGCTTCGGGGATTTTCGACCACGACCTGATCATAGGTGGCCTCGGCCAGAAGCAGGTCGCCATCCATTTCATATCCCTGGGCTATTCTCAACTTAACCGGCGCCAGACTGTCATAAAACAATTCGTTGCCTGCCAGACTCTCGAATTTCTCCAAACCCGATTCGGTATCGCCGAGGAAATAATAGCATCGGCCCATTTTGAACGTTGCTTCGTATACGAGGTTTTTATTCGGATCCATGTCGAGCACTTTCTGGTAATCCTCTATCGCTTTTGAATAATTGAACAGGTTCATATTCCCGTCCGCGATATACATTTGCGCTTCAGGCTTGACGGCATCATTGCCGAGCGAATCGATCAGGGCCTGGAAATATGTCGCCGCACTATCGTACTTTTTTTGCTCGAAATAGTACTGCCCGAGGGCCAGTGCCGCATCGGATTTGACGTCCTTTTCCTTGCTTTCATGGTATAATTCCTGGAACAGGTCCATGGCCGTGGCGACTTCATCCAGCTTTAGCTTAGTTTTCGCCAGGTAAACTCTCGATTCCTTATAATACTTCGATTTGGGGAAATTGGCCAGTATCTCACGGAACCGCCGCTCCGCCCGCACATAGTTCTCGGTATAATAGTTTGAGACACCATTGATGAACAGGGCGTCGTCGTACCATTTCGAATTCGGGTGGTTGTCGATGACCTTGTTGGATTTTTCGATCGCGGTATTATAGTACGTTGCCAATCCGCGAGTGGTTTGGCCCCGTTCGAGATGTTTGCGTTTGGACTCGGCTTCGTTGAACGCTTTGCGGGCGTGGTAGAACATATTGTAATAGACACACCCGGACAGCGCGAGCAGAACAACGAGCAGGGCTAATATTACTTTATGCCGTTTCATTTTCCATGTACTGTATAAATCCGTTGGCCAGCCCGGCCTTCTCAAAGGACTCAACGGTCGTATTAAACTCCTCCGGTGTAATCCGGCGGTTTACCAAAGTATCGCCCGGAGCTTTATAAGCCGGAAAATACTGGCTCATAAGAGATACGTAAATATCCGGCGAAACGTCCTTCGACAGGAATTCGAAAACTCCCTCGGAGCCCGAAATCCCTCCCGGCAAGACCAGGTGACGTACGATCAGGCCTTTGACGGCCATGCCCCTTTCGTCGAGTTCCAGAAGTCCGACCTGGCGGAACATTTCCGCAATGGCCGCCCGATTGGTTTGCACATAATTTTCGCAGCCGGAGTATTTCCTTGCCAGTTTATCATCGTTATAACGCATATCTGCCAGGTATATATCCATTATACCCTCGAGTTGCTTCAATATTTCCAATTTCTGATACCCCGAACAGTTGTAAACCAGGGGGATATTCAGCCCATTGGTTTTGGCATCGGCGACGGCCATAAGTATCATCGGCAGCATATGATCGGGCGTCACGAAATTTATGTTGTCGGCACCGCGTTTCTGAAGCTCCAGCATGCGTTCCGTCAGCCGTTCCACCGTGTAGGAATTCCCGGTGTTTAGCTGCGAAATGGGATAGTTCTGGCAGTACTTGCAGAAAAGCGAACACCCCGAGAGAAACACTGTTCCCGAGCCGCCTTCTCCGGACAGCGGCGGTTCTTCGCCGAAATGAAGATTTATACTGGCGATGTGAAGCTCGGCTGGAGACTTACACTTGCCCGACGGATCTATGAAACGATCCACTGCGCATTCATGGGGACACAACATGCACGAGTGCATGGATTCGTACAGACGTTGCCCCAGTTCCATAATTTCTTCGGGTGGTTTTTTTTTCATTTCTTAAGTTCATCCATAATAATCGGCAGAATTTCCCCCGAACGACCGTGCAGACTGAAATCACAATATTCCGTCAGGGGGGTCGGTTCGAGGTTGATTTCGACCAGAAAGGCGCCGTCACGTTTGGCCGCAATAGGCATGGATGCCGCCGGATGAACGATGGCCGACGTGCCGACCGAGAAAAACAGCTGGGCTCGACTGCAGGCGTCAAAGGCACCATTTATGGCATTTTCCGGAAGCATTTCGCCGAACCAGACAACGTCGGGTCTGATTCTCCCGCCACAATCGCACCTTGGCAGATTGCCGTCTTCGAGCGAGATTCTGCCTTCGTAAGGCCGGTTGCAGCTGAAGCATTTATTGCGGGCGATATTACCGTGAAGCTCCAAAACATTTTTCGAGCCCGCGCGGCGATGAAGGCCATCGACATTTTGCGTTATGAGGGTAAAATCCGGGTATTGCCGCTCCATTTCCACGAGGCTGTAATGTCCCGGATTCGGTTCGACGTCGCTCATGAGTTCGCGCCGATACAGGTACCATTCCCAAACGAGCGAGGGATTATCCATAAACGCTTCGACCGTAGCCAGTTCCTCGGCACGGAATTTTTTCCAGAGACCTTCCTCACCCCGAAAAGTCGGCACCCCGGATTCGGCGGATATACCGGCCCCGGTTAATACGGCGACACTCGTTGACTTTTTCAGCGCCTGAATGAATTCATCGGATAACTTATACATATCCGGTTCAAAATATGAAAATTCTTCCAAACGGGAAACAGTTATTTATTTTTCGGGAATTTTATTATATTGGGTTTATGGCTATAAAAAAGTTGTGTTTTTCGATCGCAGCTTTTCTTCTCGCGATGTTCCTGATTGAAGTCTGCGCCCGTATAGCCGAAAAAACCATCGGCTCGGTTCACGTGACCTCGAAAATCCAGCGTGGCTGGCAGACGGAATTTTTCAGTCACAGCATGGATTTCCACGAACCCGATCCGAGACTTTTGTGGCGTCATCGGGCCAATCTCGACAATCCCCTAATCCAAACGAATTCGGACGGATTTTTGGGAGGAGATATCCCGGACGAAAAAGGCGATATGACATTCAGGATTTTATTGCTGGGAGATTCCTCGCCGGTCGGGCTCGGCTTGCAGTTTCGTAATGAGGCTTTCGGTGAGCAGCTTGAATTTATGCTCGAGCAGTATTTCGCGGGTACCAAAAAAGTGGAATTGATCAACGCCGCAGTAAGCGGTTATTCCAGCGAACAAGTGCGGAAATTTCTGAAGCTGCGCGGGATGTCCTATAATCCCGATCTGGTTATCGTCTATTGCGGCAATAACGATGCTTCGATCTCCGGCCAGTTTGCCGACCGGCAATTGATGGAAAACCAGCACGCCGTAGAAGCGCGGGATGTATTCAGCAATCTCGCCATATACCGCATTTTAAGATCGATGCTTGCCCGAAATGGACGAACGGAAACGGAAGACCCGGCGTCGCTGGCGGTGAGAGTATCGCCGGAACGGTACTATCAAAATCTGGAAGACATTGCCCAAACCTGTCGTGGAAATAATCTGCCACTGATAGTCATAAAGCCCCCGGTTCCCATTCTGTGGCCGGCCGGTTTGCAGTTCAAGGTTTTCCGGCACATCACCGGCGACGACGGCCGACCTATATTTCCAAAAGCGCTGGCGGAAATACTCGGGCGGGATATAGAATATTGTCTCGAAGAAGAAAACACTCATACCAAAGACCGTTTCGCTCAGGTAGTTTTTGCCTCGGCCTTTAACTCGTTCAAAACGCCGACCGAAACAATCAGCGATTTAAAGGCTGAACTTCAAAGTGACAGCGACAATCCTCTTCTGGAAAATAATTTAGGCGTATCCTATTGGCAGATGCAGCAGTTCGACAGCGCTCGTATATATTTACACAAAGCCCGACACGATTTTTGCCGGAAAAGCGGGATTACTCCCTGCACGGCCATCTATGCCGCCGGGTCGCCTTTCTTATTCAATCAGGGCATGAACTATCTTTCGATGGGCAATGAAACTATGGCCAACATCATGCTGGATTCGGCTTTACAGGCCGATTATTTTTCGCTGAGAATAAAAAGGATATATCAGAAAGCCATCGATTCGGTCGGTGAACTTGACAACGTTACCGTAATAGATCTTCCCACGATTTTCGAAGAAAACGGCGGCGACTGCCTTTTTGTCGATCACTGTCACCCTACATTGGAAGGCCATCGTCTGATCGCTCAGGCGCTTTTCAACGCCATCAGGAAAATAATCTGATTATTAAATTTTATTCGATCGCCGCGCGTTCGGAACGAGACAGAAACCGGGGCGGAAGATTTTCTGTCTTGCCGGCGAATAGCAGGATAGTCATCTCGAACGGCAGCCCGGCTTTCAGGTCGACCGGGACAATCGACACGAGCGACGTGCCCTGATAGACTTTCTCAAAACCGCTCTCGGACAGTGACACCGTAAAAATAGGCGCCTGCCAGAGTTCGACGACCTTATCGAACGCCAGCGCCGAGGAAACCCCGCGCCATTCATCGTGCAAAATGACGTTGCGGCATTCGGTGAAACCGTTGACTGAATCGAGGAAGCTCTCTTTGCTTCGTTCGCCGTTGAAGAGAACATAACGGTCGTCGGCGTGCCCGGCCTGAAAATTGAAATTGTTTTCGACCGCCAGACGAAGATGCCAAATGTCCTCATCGGGGGCGGTTAGCTTATAGTTAACCGAGATGACGTCGGATTTGGGTCCGAAGAAAAATCTTTTTTCGAGGCTGAGATTTATAGGTCGGCCGTCGCGCCAGATATGCCCGTTTCTTGCAAATGTGACGGAGTTACCATCGGATTGCGTTCGGCAGTGATAGGGTTCCAGAACAAAATCGCCTTCATCGTGAAACTGCCCGACCACGAAACCGTGAAGGCTAGAATCGCCGGAAAGGAAATGATCGACAAAACAGCGGCGATGGTACCAGTCATCGACCAGCAAGCGGTCGAGACCGTCCTCTTTGGTCAGGACTAAATCGTGAATCGAAGTCGTTTCACCCGTATCGCTCGGAACCTCTTCCCCGGACTTACGGGCCCGGGCCAATTTGCCGTGATAACCTTCGATCCGGCGGCGCAGCGTATCGGTCAGGTTGAAGGCGGCGTCATAGCTGTCCAGCTCGATCAGGGCTCCCCCTCGGGAGAGCTTGAAAAAGGCCGCGAATTTCTCGGTGCGGACGATCATTTCATCGTGGCCGTCGCAGTCATAATCGGACAACTGCGTATGAATTTTTTCTCCTGTTTTAATCAGAAGTTTTTCAGCTTTGATCAGATTTTCGAAAATGGCCTGCCGTATGTGTGGTAAGTACAACCCGCCGAAAACACCGTGCCAGTAGGGACAGTTGCACTGCCCGGCATAGAGATAATGCCGCGCGGCGGTGACGATGTTATTGTCTTCCCCGTGTTCGGCTATGTACTTATCGAGCTGTTGTGAGACGGTCAACATGCGTTTGTGCATCTGGTTGCTTTCGTCGTACTTGGCCAGAAATCCGCGCCAGTGACCGCCTCGGACGAATCGCCCGAACCGGCTCAGAAGCCCGGCTGCTTTCAAGTGGCTTTCGAATTCCTCGTACTCGACAAAGGCTTTCGCGGGCAGCGACCAGTGCAGCATTTCGGCATAGGATGCGCTCGGCAGAAAAGCCTGACCCATCGATTTGGTCCGCGACGCCTCCCCCAGCGTGCACACTTCCAGCCAATCACTGTTCTGCGACAGCGCCTCGAAGAAATTCTCCAGCCAACCATCGTCGTAGCAGTGCTTGTATGTATCGGGCCAGACGCCGAATTTTTCGCCGTCGTCGGCATAAATGGCCAATCCTTCGGGATTGCGTTCGGCCTGGGCGCGAAGCTCGGCGATGACTTTGTCCACCGTCCCGAATGGAATCAGGTAGCGAAGCTTCTTTTGTATCGGCAGAAGTGTCAGGGGATAGCCCTCGTCTTCGGTGACAAAGATCCCGCACAGGTCGTCCTGCTCGAATCCGGCATACAGGAAGTGGGTGTCGTCAATGGGTATATAGCGCACTCCGGCCCGGTTCAGTATTTTTGGCAGTTGCGGCTCCCAGACGCGCTCGGTCAACCACAAGCCTTCGGTATCGACTTTGAATTGATCGTGGAGATACTTTGTCAGCATGGCTATCTGACCGGCTTTGTCGGTGTCGGGGATCGACGGTAAAATCGGTTCGTAGAAGCCGCCGGTCATGAGTTCGATCTGTCCGTTTTGCACGAGTTTTTTGACCAGATCAAAATATTCCGGGTGGTGACGCTCCTGCCAGTCCCAGAGAATACCGGATTGATGCAAAGACAATTTTATATTGGGGTATTTTTTTACCAGTTCCAGAAACGGCCGATAAGCGTGGAGATGCGCGTCTTCGAAGACGGCATCGAAATTCCCGACCGGCTGATGATTGTGCAAGCCGAGGGCCAGCTTGAATTTTGCCATTAAAACAGCTCCACTGTCAGGTTGATATATTTACGAGGATTGGCGCGGATATCGTTGATGAGATCATCAATATTGTCGGCTGTCCGGCGCAGGTCGTCGTACAGGCGCCGGTCGTCGACCAGCATCTGCAGGGTGCCGTCGCCGTTTTCCAGATTGTCGGCAAAGGCCCGGGCGGTGGTCGCCACCTGCGACAATTCCGCCACGACCGAATCGATATTGGCGACAGTATTATTAAGGCCGGTCATGATGGTATCAATTTTTTGACCGTTGGTGACGGCGATATTGCGAAGCGCCTGCGATGCTTTAAGAAAATTCTGCGTGCTTTGATCGAGTTTATCTTCATTGCGGTCCAGATAATCGGCCAGCGATTTGGTGACGTGCTCCATGTTGGAGATTGTCGATGACAACTTATCGAGATTGCTTTCCGACGCTATCGAATGTTTCAGCGACAGCACCAGGTTGCGCAGCTCGGAGATCATCTCGCCCATCATGCCCATAACTTCGGGGATACCGGTATCATAGGAACCCTTGATCGGATTGACCAGGTCGAGAGGGACGTCGCTTTTGCCCGGCGTTACGGCCAGGAAACGCTCGCCCATCAAGCCGATGTTCTTGACGGTCGCGGTGGCGTCTTCTTTGAGATGCACGTCGCTGGAGACGGTGAATTCCACCAGGACGCCCTTATTGGTCAGAGTTAACTGCTGGATTTTCCCCTTTCGCAGACCGGAAATCATGACCGGGTCGCCTTTAGACAGGGAGCCGACTTCATCGAATACGGCATAGACGTCGATATTCTCCTGTCCGTAACGATAGCCCTGAATCCAGAGAATTGTCGCGACGAAAATAATCAGGCTGGATATAATAATCAGCCCGACTCGTATTTCTATGTTTTTGGCGGCCATAATTTTTGGTCTCTGTTCAATTATTCGACAATATTATTCAACAATTTATCTCTTCGAATAATTTAAACAACCTATAAAGCGATTTGTTAGAGGGAATTATAGATAGAAACGTAGCTGTCATAACGAAAGCGGAATATTTTTCCGCTTTTTACAGCCTCTTTGACGGCACAGTCGGGTTCGGGAATGTGACTGCAGCCGGTGAAGCGGCATTTGTCCTCGAATTCGGCAAATTCGGGATAGAAACCGGCGACATCCTCTTTTTCAACTTCCCACAGTCCGAGAACTTTCAGCCCTGGAGTATCGACCACAAAACCACCTTTGGGAAGCTCATAGAGCTGGACGCAGGTCGTGGTGTGGACGCCTTTGTCGGAGGCTTCGGAAATATCTCCGACCCGTATGTTGACACCGGGCAGTAGCCGGTTGAGAATGGTTGATTTGCCGACGCCGCTGTGACCGGCGAAAATCGTTATATGATCCGAGAGGGCATTTTCGATTTGTATTATACTTTTGTCATCCGTCGCAGATATGAAATATACGGGGATTCCCAGCGATTGATATCCGGCTTTAATATCTTCAAAAATATCGGGACTGTCGAGATCGGTTTTGTTGATAATTATCAGCGGCTCCAGATTCCCCAAACCGGCGGCTATTAAAAAGCGGTCGATAAGTCCCGGTTTCAGGTCGGGGCTTTTGACCGAAGCGACAATAGCCAGTTGATCGAGATTGGCCGCGATCACCTGTTTTTTTTGGGTTGAGCCTTTGGCAGGGCGAAACAGCATCGACCGCCGCTCGCCGACTTCACGGATCATGCCCGTGGATGCATCGGACACTTCGATTTTTACATGATCTCCGACCGCCACCGGGGTGGTAGCATCGGTAGCGCGTTTAACCCGACCGCGAATTTCGCAGGTATATTCGGTGTTATCCGCCCGTACGATAAAAAATTTGCCGTGCGCGCTGACAACAATTCCGGAAAGAATCATGCCGTCAGACCTTTATTGATCTTCATCCAGATCGATTTCCTGATCCTCTTCCTCCTCTTCATTCTCGATCAGATTGCGCCAGTCGCTAGTATTGCCTTTTTTGCCCGGCTTAGTGTCGCCCTTATCAGATTTCTGGCGACGCTGCAGCTTTTCACGAAATCCTCTGTCACTTTCATCAAATTCATAATGCTTCTTGGATTTCTTGCGTTTCTTAAGCACCTGAATTAAGCCTCCTGATGATGTTATAATGATTTAGTCCCGACAAGGTGAGCCTTCAATAATTATTCAATTTATGGCAGCGGCCCGGGGCCGTTTATGAGTTTCTACCCTTTCAAATAATTTTCGGAACTTAGCGCTATAAATGTACTCGCGGAACGAATTTTCCGCAACAAAATTATAGACCGTTGTTATAAAAACTATACGGTTGAAAGCGGCTCTTTAATCATATATATTCCCGCATACCGTTGAGAAAGGACCGAATGATGAAAAATATTGTTACGGCTATATTCGGCACCAAGCACGATCGCGACATAAAGAAAATTCAGCCCGTCGTGGATGAAATAAATGGCTTTTTTGAGGGTCTCTCAGAGCTGACCGATGAGCAGCTCAAAGCCAAGACCGAGGAGTTTCGGAACCGGCTGTCCGAAGACGAAGATATCGACGCCCTCCTCCCCGAGGCTTTTGCTGTGGTCAAAGAGACTTGCCGCCGCCTGACCGGGCAAACCTGGGACGTCTGCGGTATCGATACCGAGTGGCAGATGGTGCCGTACGACGTACAGCTTCTGGGCGGCATTGTCCTGCATCAGGGCAAGATCGCCGAGATGGCAACCGGTGAGGGTAAGACGCTGGTCGCGACCCTTCCCATGTACCTCAACGCCTTGTCCGGCAAAGGGACACATTTGGTGACGGTTAACGACTACCTGGCCCGCCGCGACTCGGAATGGATGGGCCAGATTTTCAAGTTCCTGGGGCTGACGGTGGGGGTCATCCAGCACGACATGGACAGCGCCCAGCGCCGCGAGATGTACAATTGCGACATCACCTACGGCACCAATAACGAATTCGGTTTCGATTACCTGCGCGACAACATGGCCCCGACGACCGAAGAACGGGTCCAGCGGGGGTTCAATTACGCCATTGTCGACGAGGTCGACTCGGTGCTGATAGACGAAGCGCGTACACCTTTGATCATATCCGGGCAGGTCGAGAGCACCATCCACAAACGCTACGAAGAAATGCAGCCGACAGTGAACACACTGGTGCGCAAACAGACGATGCTGATCAATGACAAGCTCTCCAAAGCCGAGAAAATTCTGAATTCCGAAGGCGGCGACAGCTACGAGGCCGGTGAACTGCTCCTGGCGGTCAGCCGGGGTGCTCCCAAGAATAAGAAGTTTTTAAAAATGGCCAAAGAACAAGGTGTGATGACATTGGTGCAGTCGGTCGAATCCAATTATTTGAGAGACAAGAAACTGTACGAAATCGACGAAACGCTGTACTATGTCATCGACGAGCGTGAAAATTCGATCAACCTGACCGACCACGGCCGCTCCCAGTTTTCCAAAGAAGAGCAGGAACTATTCGAGATTCCGGACATCTCCGAAACGCTCTCGGAAATCGAGGGCGATGAATCGCTTCCAACGGATGAAAAAACCAAGCGGGTCGATGAAATTTATCGCCTGCACGCGGAACGCTCCGAAAAGGTTCATTCCATCAGCCAGTTGCTTAAGGCATACGTCCTGTTCGAGAAGGACGTGGAGTATGTCGTGCAGGACGGCAAGGTTATGATCGTCGATGAATTCACCGGCCGCTTGATGCCAGGACGGCGTTATTCCGACGGTTTGCACCAGGCTATCGAAGCTAAAGAAAAAGTCAAGATCGAAGGCGAGTCGCAAACGCTGGCGACGATCACGCTGCAAAATTATTTCCGGATGTACGAAAAACTGGCAGGTATGACCGGTACAGCGGAAACCGAAGCCCAGGAATTCTGGGACATATATAAGCTCGACGTGGTTTGTATCCCGACCAATGTGCCGGTACGGCGCGAGGATCACGACGATGTCATATATCGCACCCGCCGTGAAAAGTACAACGCCATTATCGACGAAATCACCGACTGCCACGAACGAGGACAGCCGGTGCTGGTCGGCACGGTGTCGGTCGAAGTGTCCGAGACGCTGTCGCGTATGCTGAAGCGCTCGGGCGTCCCGCACAGCGTCCTAAATGCCAAACACCATCAGCAGGAAGCTGAAATCGTGTCGAGGGCGGGCAATAAAGGCACGGTAACAATCGCGACCAACATGGCCGGCCGTGGTACCGATATCAAGCTCGGGCCGGGTGTGGTCAATCTGGGCGGTCTGCACATAACGGGCACGGAACGCCATGAATCGCGGCGTATCGACCGTCAGCTGCGAGGCCGTGCCGGTCGTCAGGGCGACCCCGGTTCATCGCGGTTCTTCATGTCACTCGAAGACAACCTGATGCGCATGTTCGGCTCGGACCGTATTGCCAAGATCATGGATTCGATGGGTGTCAAGGAGGGTGAAGTCATCACCCACAGCATGGTCACCAAAGCTATCGAACGGGCGCAGAAGCGAGTCGAAGCCCAGAACTTCTCGATTCGTAAACACACTCTCGAATACGACGACGTCATGAACTCGCAGCGTGAGGTTATTTATGACCGCCGTCTGGCGGCGCTCGAAAATGAGTCGATCAAAGACGAAATCCTTGAACTGATCGATTCCGTTATGGATTCTCTGGTGAAGCAGTTTTGCCCCGCAAAAGAATATCCCGAAAACTGGGACTGGAACACTTTCAAATCCGAGTTGAGACGGATATACCTGCTCGACTTCAATATCAAGGACGAAGAAATCCCCGCGCTGACTCAGGAAAGCCTGACAGAGAAACTCAAAAACGCCGTCATGTCCTTTTACAATCACAAAGAGCAGCTGTACGGCGACGAGATCATGCGAAAGCTGGAGAAATATGCCGTCCTGAATACGATCGACCGGCACTGGCGCGATCATATGTACGAGATGGACCAACTCAAGACCGGCATCGGTTTGAGGGCGTATGGCCAGCGCGATCCGCTGATCGAATACAAAAGAGAATCCTACCGCATGTTCGCCGAGATGATCGGTGAGGTTGACCGCGATGCGGTGGCGATGGTGTATAAACTGCAGGTCAATATTCCCGAAAAGGACCTGGCCGAGCGGCAGCGCAAGATGCAACAGCAGAACCTGGTTGCGACGCACCAGGAGACAACCGGTCTGGGTCTGACCGGTGCCCCGGCCGCGCAGGAGGCGAATCCGACCACGGATGCGGCCAAACGTGGCAAGACGCAGCCGATCCGTCGGCAGGGCCCGAAAGTCGGCCGCAACGATCCCTGTCCCTGCGGAAGCGGAAAGAAATATAAGAAGTGTTGCGGGCGGGATGTGTAAGGATCGATTTGATTTCCCCGGTATCCGGCCGGGGGGAACAAAGAGTAAGCATAGTCTCTTTTAATAAAATAAAACGAGTTTTGTAAATATATCTATGTACCATACCGTGTTTTTTGACGTAGGCGGGACGTTGGTCACCGGGGAATCATCGCTTAAGGTCATCGCCCGCGAAATGGACCCCTCGCGCGAAGAAGAAATCTTCCGATATATGGTCGACGAGTTCATGAAAATCTATCTCGACCCCTCTCCCCCGCGCTTTTATTCGATCAAGGAACTGCTGGCGCTTACTTCCCGCATGGCGGCCGGGCTTTTCAGGGCGACCGACGTCAGCGACCGAGCGGTGGAGCTGTATCGAAAAAACCATCTGCAAAATGATTATCTCTACGACGATACTATCCCGACCCTGAACAAACTCAGGAGAAATGACGTAAAGATAGTATTGATAAGCGATGCCGACGCCGACGTGCTTCTGGAGCAGCTGGAAACGTTCGACATACTGAAATACTTTTCGGCGACGATTATTTCCAACCAGGTCAGAGCGTACAAACCGTCGGATAAGACGGTGGCCGAGGCATTGAAGTACTGCCGGGAGCCGAAAGACGGGATTCTGTTTGTCGGCGATACGATTGTCGATATGCAAACGGCGGCCAAAATGAAAGTGACATCGGCTTTGATAAACCGTAATGGCAAATTCAAGTACGACGCCGATTATCATATCGGCGGTCTGTCTGAAATATTCTATCTTCATGATGAAAACGATTAACTGCAAATATCAAGGAGCTATATGAAGGTATCAAAATCGATCTGCACGGCGGGTCTTATCGTTCTGCTGCTGGCGGCGCTGGCTCCGGCTCAGAGCGATTTGAAGATCCCGGTGCAGGAATTCAAACTCGCCAACGGTCTGACGTTTCTCGTGGTCGAACGTCACACCGCCCCGGTTTTCTCCGGCTATATCAGCGTCGGAGCGGGGTCGGCCGATGAAAAAATCGGCGATATCGGCACGGCGCATCTTTTCGAGCACATGATGTTCAAAGGATCGCGGGACGTCGGGACGACCGATTACCAGGCCGAGCAGAAGATAATGGACAGCGAGGATTCTATCTGGACAAGAATCGACGCCGCCCGGCAGCAGCTTCGTTATACCAAAATCGACGATCCGGAAAAGGTCGCGACGCAGGAGAAGTACATTAGCGATCTCCAGACAATTCTCGATTCACTTTCGAAAGCCAGTTCGAAGTACGTTGTCCCTAATGAATTCGACGGGATTTACACACGCAACGGAGCGGCCGAATTTAACGCCGTCACCGGTTACGATTTCACGCGCTATTTCGTATCGCTGCCGTCAAATCGACTGGAACTATGGTTCGCGATGGAATCCGGACGACTGCTTCACCCGGTTCTGCGGGAATTTTTCCCCGAGCGCAACGTGGTCAGCGAAGAGCGACGGCTGTCCGTGGAAAACAACGCCGACAGCAAGCTGTTCGAGCAGTTGATCGGGACGGCTTTCATCGCGCACCCGTACCAGATTTTCTGGGAATGGCAGTCCGAAGAAAACAATCTATCACGCAGCGACCTCGAGGAATTTCATAAGACGTATTATACACCGGGCAATATCACTATCGCGGTCGTGGGTGACGTCAAACTTGACGACGTCAAGAAACTGGCAGAAAAGTATTTCGGCCCCATGCTCGAAGGTCCTCGACCTGATCCGATTTACACGCGGGAACCGGAACAGCAGGGTGAACGCCGGGTCGAACAGGAGTTCGAAGCCAATCCGGCGGTGTTCATCTCCTATCACATGACGGCTTTCGACGATCCCGATGAGCCGGTTTTCCGGGTTTTGCAGCGCCTGCTGGCCGACGGACGGACGTCACGGCTGTACAAATCGCTCGTGATCGATCAACAGCTTTGTCTCGATGTCAGCATAGATATGTTCCCCGGCAATCAGCTCGGCGACGTTTACCCCAGCGTGTTCAATATCTACGCTTATCCCAACGACGGCATCACGACCGTGCAGGCGGAAGACGCCATATACAAAGAGCTCGACAGCCTGGCAACCGTCCCGGTCGATTCGCTGGAGCTTCAGAAAATCAAAAACAATATCGAAGCCGATTTTATCTGGTCGTCGTATTCCAATATCGGACTGGCCGGATATATCGCCGGTGCCGACCGTCTGGCCGGGAACTGGAAGTTCATCGAAACCTTCCGCGATGATCTGGATAAGGTCAATGCCGACGATATCATGCGGGTTGCCAAACAATACTTCACAAAGGAGAACCGAACCGTCGCCACCCTGGTCCCCAAAAAGGAAGGGGGTGAGATGTGAGTAGGCGTGTACTTATTATAATTGGCCTGACGGTACTATTGGCCGCTTCGGCTTTTGCCGTCAACCCCCGCGACATGAAATTCCCGCCGCTGGAATTCAAACCGGTTGAACCGGCCCGTTTCGTAACCGACAACGGTATGATCGTATATTTCTATGAGTATCATGAACTGCCCGTGGTAATGGCAACCGCCTATTTCCACGGCGGCGACGTTTATGATCCGCAGGACAAAATTGGATTGGCGTCGGTGACGGCAGACCTCATGCGCTCGGGCGGCGCCGGGAAGCGGACTCCCGACCAGGTTGATTTCGATCTCGATTTCATGGCCGCGAGCGTTTCCAGCTCGACCAATTCCGACTATTTGATCGCACGCTACAGATCGCTCAAGAAAGACGTCGATAACGGGTTCGGTATTTTCGCCGATATTCTAATGAAACCAACGTTCGACAGCTCCAAGATGGCGCTGGAAATATCCAACCGTAATGAACAGATTCGCAGGCAGAATGACAATCCCGGCAATGTCACGCGGCGGGTGTTTTATCAGGAAGTGTACGCCGGACATCCTTACAGCTATTACCCATCGCTTAAGACTATCGGCAATATCACTGCGAAAGATATCAGGGACCAGTACGATAAATTCTACGCGCCGGACAATTGCATTTTGGCTATCGCGGCCGATATGACTCCGGATGAAGCCAAAGCTCTCATCAACAAGTACTTTTCGGGATGGAAGAAAGCCGGTAAGACGATAGAGCCGATTGCCAAAGCGGTCCCGAAGTACAAACCCGGTGTGTACTATGCCGAACGGGATATCAACCAAGCCCAGTTGCGCCTCGGGCAGCTTTGCCTCGATTCGCACAATCCCGATCGTTTCGCGATGGAAGTACTCAATTTCGCGATGGGCGGCGGCGGGTTCACCTCGCGCATCATGCAGGAAGTTCGGACCAATGCCGGGCTGGCGTACAGTGTCGGCACATACCTGTTCAACCGTCCCCTGACCGGAACCCTGTTCGCCTACTGCCAGACGAAGGCGCAGACAATGGGTCAGGCATTGACCAGGATTATGGATATTATCAAAGAGGTCAAAAGCGACGGCATCACCGAAGACGAAATGAACATGGCGAAAGAGTCGATCATCAATTCGTTCGTTTTCAACTACGATAAACCCGATGAAATCGTCAACGCCAGGGCCCTGCTGGAACTTCAGGGCTTCCCGCCGGATCAGCTCGAAAATGACCTCGCGGCGTACCGGGCGGTTACGATTACCGATTGTGACCGCGTCGCGAAGAAGTATCTCGATCCCGACAACATGGTAATAGTGATTACCGGTAACGAGAAGATGTTCGACCAGCCGCCGGGCACCTTCGGACCGGTTACACGAGTTTCGCTGGAAATTAAATAAAT
>CAZMWI010000044.1:0-18569 GCA_964569945.1 uncultured Ignavibacteriaceae bacterium | reverse complement strand
ATTCGTTATATATATTAAAAGGATAGAACGCTGTGAAACAGATATACCTCGATTACAATGCCACGACCCCTCTCGACGAGAGAGTCCTTGAAGCGATGATTCCATTTTTAAAAGAAAAATACGGCAATGCCAGTTCGGTGCATCAGTTCGGGCGCGACGCCAAGACGGCCCTCGAACAATCTCGTGAAAAAGTCGCCGAAATCATCGGCGCGGAGCCGTCGGAGATATACTTCACGTCAGGCGGGACCGAATCTGACAACATCGCCGTCACCGGTGCGGCTCATCATTTGCGCAAGAAACGCGATCATATAATTACGTCGGCCATCGAACATCACGCCGTTCTGGAGACGGTCAAGTTCCTCGGTAAGCAAGGTTACCGGACCGAATTTCTGGGTACGGACAAAGAAGGTGTCGTCTCGGCCGATGAGCTTTCAGAAAAAGCTTCGGACACGACTTCGCTGGTTTCGATCATGATGGCCAACAACGAGGTCGGCACCATACAGGATATAAAGAAATTATCTGACGTTGCCCACGAAAAAGGCGCTCTGTTTCATACCGATGCCGTGCAGGCAATGGGCAAGATAAAAGTCAACGTCAAAGAGCTCGACGTCGATATGCTGGCTATGTCGGCGCATAAATTTTACGGCCCCAAAGGCGTCGGCGTTCTCTATATCCGCAAAGGCATCAAGATCACGCCGCTGGCGCATGGGGGACATCACGAAAAGGGAAGACGCCCGGGCACGGAAAATGTCGCGGGTATTGTCGGTCTCGCCAGTGCCCTCGAACTGGCCGTAAGCCTGCGCGAAAGCGAGCATGAACGCCTGTCCGGACTGGCCGATTTCTTCATCGACGGTGTCACGGCCAAAGTACCCAATGTTTATCTCAACGGCCCGCATGATCAGAAACGAGTCCCGTCGACGGTAAACCTGTCGTTCGAATATATCGAGGGTGAATCGATTATTCTCTCGCTCGATATGAAAGGAATCGGGGTGGCGTCGGGTTCGGCCTGCACGTCGGGTTCGCTCGAAGCCTCGCACGTCCTGACGGCCATGTCGGTGCCCGTGGAACTGGCCCAGGGTTCCATCCGGTTCTCGCTGGGTCGCTTCACGACCAAAGAAGATCTGGAATATACGATCGACGTGCTTCCCGAAATCGTCGAAAGACTGCGGGCGATGTCGCCTCTATATGCGCAAGCGAAAAAGTAGGAACTGTTCTGGAAAAATCGAAGGGTCGGTTTTTCCGGCCCTTTTTTTATGACTGGTGAAAAGAAAAAAATACTGGTGGCCGTCTCGGGCGGGGTTGACTCGACGACCGCGATGAAGCTGCTTCTTGACGAAGGTCACGAGGTCGCGGCGGCTCACATGAAGCTCTGGGATTATTCTGAAGTCGGGGGCGACGTGCATCGCGATGGCCGTTGCTGCTCTCTCGAAGACATCAACGACCTGCACCAGATTTGCGCTTCGATAGGCGTGCCGTTTTACGTCCTGAATTTCTCGTCGCAGTTTAAAGATATCGTGATTGAAAATTTCGTTTCGGAATATAAGAAAGGCCGTACGCCCAATCCCTGCGTATTGTGCAACACTCATCTGAAATGGTCGAATTTTCTTCAGAAGGCCCGTGAGGTTGGATGCGACTATATCGCCACCGGGCATTACGCACAAATCGAGTTTAATGAAGTATCCGGCAGGTATAAGATCAAGCGCGGGGTCGATAACACGCGCGATCAATCGTACGCTCTCTGGGGACTCTCGCAGGATGCGCTCGCTCACACTTTGTTTCCGCTGGGCGGATATACCAAAGCCGAGGTCCGCACTATGGCGATAAGTTATGGCCTGAAAAACGCCCACAAAGCAGAATCTCGGGAGATTTGTTTTGTCGCCGACGATAACTACAGGCGCTTCTTGAAAGAGTGGGAATCGAAACGCGGGCGCAATTTCGAAAAGGGCGATATTGTCGACGGCACAGGTAAAGTTCTGAATCAACACGATGGCGTCGCATTTTATACAATAGGTCAGCGCAAAGGGCTTGGCATATCCAATCCGACCCCGCTGTATGTTACCGGGCTTGATCCGCAAACGAATAACGTGGTTGTGGGGGATAATGACGACCTGCTTCGAACCGAGTTCTGGGTATCGGGAATTAACTGGGTCGCGCTCGATAACCCGAACGCCCCGTTTGACGCCCAAATAAAAATCCGCTATTTACACACCGCCGCCCCGGCTCGAGTCGAGCCGTTCGATAATAACAATGCCCGAATCGTTTTTCAGCGACCCGCCCGCGCCATTACCCCCGGGCAGTCGGCCGTTTTTTACGACGGAGACACCGTCCTTGGTGGCGGATTTATCTATCTCGAAAAAATTAGTTGATCGCCGCGCCGTCGGTTGTATAATCGGTACATAAAAACCCAAGGAGTATGTTATGCTTAAAGCGACATTTCTCGGACACAGTTGTGTCATGGCAACCGATGGCAAATACAATATAATCATCGACCCGTTTCTCACAGGCAACCCGCAGGCTACGATCAAAGCGGAAGACGTAAAGGTCGACTTCATACTGCTTACCCACGGCCACAGCGACCATTTGGGCGATGCCATACCGATTGCAAAGGCGAACAAGGCGACCATTATTGCACCCAATGAACTGGCCGTCTACGTGTCTCAAAAGGGAGCCGAAGCGCACAATATGCATATCGGGGGAGCCCACGACTTTCCGTTCGGACGGGTTAAATTGACCATCGCCCACCACGGATCGGCGGCCGGGGACGGTCTTCTTTATACCGGCAATCCGTGCGGATTTTTAATTACGATGGGCGGGAAGACAATGTACCATTCGGGCGATACATCGCTGTTCTATGACATGAAACTGATCGGCGACATGAATAAAATCGACCTTGCTTTTCTGCCGATAGGGGATAATTTCACGATGGGCATTACCGATGCCGTAAAGGCCGTGGAATTTTTGCACCCCAAAAAGGTCGTGCCGATTCACTATAAAACGTGGCCGGTAATCGACGTCGAGCCCGTCGACTTCGTAAATAAGGTCAAGGGCTCCGGCACCGAAGCCGTCATTGTTGAGCCCGGTCAGTCAATCGAAGCCTGATAACGGAGGGATACAAGGCCTATGAAAAGGCTTTTTAAAATTCTGGCCTGGGTAGTCGGGATCATACTCATCGTGATTATCCTGGCCGGGGCTGGCTTGTACTTTTTCTTCCCCAAAGAAAAGGTTAAAACAATTGCGCTGGAGAAATTATCCGCCAGCCTGAACCGCAAAATTGACATCGACGGAATCTCCGTTTCGTTTTCCGGGGGCATAGGACTGAAGCTGGAAAACCTCAGAGTAGCGAACGTACCGGGATTTAAAGAGAAGTATTTAATGACCGCCAACAACCTGGATGTCAAGGTGCAATTCTGGCCGCTTTTAAAAAAAGAGATAATGATCGACCGCCTCGTGCTTAACAAGCCGGAAATTACAGCCAGCAAGAAAAAGGATGGTAAGGTCAATTATGAATTCAAGAGTGCCGACACCTTGATTCCGCCGGAAGTTAGGGAAAAATTACCGGAGAAAGCCCCCACGGCGGCGGGGGCACTCGTGACTTTCGACAATCTGACCATACACGACGGTCGCATTGTGTACTCCGATGATTCATCGGGCATGATGCTGACGCTTGACGGGGTGGAGATGTCATCGAGTCTCAACGCTACCAAGAACCTTGTTTATAAGTCAAAGGGCGATTTTAAGGTCGAAAGCTGTCAAATCAGTTCTGGTGAGATGACCGTTCCGGCCTTTTCATTGGCTCTTGACTTTGATGCCACTGCCGACCTGAACAACGGCCAGGCCGTAATCAAGATGACCGATGTATCTCTCAACGACCTTAAATTCAATATCAGCCTTGGTATCCCGAATCTTAAGACGATGGCGTTTATAAACGCGCAGGTAAAATCCGATATGTTACCCTTGTCGGATTGTCTCGTGCTTGTGCCGGAAAGTAAAAAGAGCCTGGTTTCAGGTTTCAGCATTGACGGTGAAATCTCACTCGACGCTTCTATCAAATACAACGGCAATGCCGAGAAGTCGTTATCGTACGAAGGCAAAGCAGCCATCAAGGATCTTAATCTGGCCCGAAAGGGCGAGCCGGGGAATCTGAGCATCGCCGATGGTTCAATCGCTTTCGAGACCGACAAGATCGGTCTGGAAATAAAGCAGGGGAGTTTCGAAAACAATCCGCTGGCCGGTCTTATCACGGTTGAGAATCTGGATAACCCGTCGATTAAGGCGAATCTTAAAGGTACTGTTGATTTGACCAGCCTGATTAAATTTATTTCGACCGAACCTAAACCAAAACTCTCCGGTAATGCCGAATATGATCTCAATATCTCCGGACCGATTGAACATAAGGATCAATTGGCCGTTTCCGGACATATCAAGGTAACCGGCGCCAAATATGCCGCCGACGTCTTTCCGGAGCCGATAGAAAATTTCAACGCCGACCTTGCCATTTCGCCTGACAAGATTGATATTAAGAAATTCGACGTCGAATTCGTATCATCGGACGTTTCCATAACCGGCACGCTTTCAGATCCGTTTCCGTATTTCATCCCCGGATTCGAAGGCAAAGCCCAACAACCGTACTTGACTTTCGCGGCTAAATCGCACCGTTTTGATGTCGACAAGCTGTTCCCCGAAGCCGCACCCGGCGCCGGGGCGAATCTGTCGCAGGTTCCGATCGACTCACTGCCTCCGCTGCCGATTCCGGCGGTCGACGGCAAAGGTACCGGCCAAATCGACACACTGATATACACCAAAGTTGAATTCACGTCGATCAGCACCGATATGACGATCAAAGATCGGATACTTTATGCTGATAATGTCAATGGCGACGTCTATACCGGCAAAGTGACCGGTAAGGCCTCGGTCAATCTGTCTGATTTGAACAATCCAGTTTATGACGGTCAATTCGATGCCAAACAGATCGAAGCTAATGACTTTCTAACCCGATTTACGGGTTTCGGAGGACATCTTTTCGGCAAGCTCAATATGACGGGCGATTTCAAGGCGTCCGGGCTGGAGCCGATGCAGATCGTCAATTCACTCACTATGGACGGCGACGCCATCTTCAAAGAAGCCCGGCTGGTCGGTTTCGACCTGTTCAACAAGCTCGCCGAGCAGGTGAATATGAAAAAGTTGGACGAAGAAAAAATCCGGGATTTTGCGTCGGCTTTTCATGTCGCCGATGGCCGAGTGGAATTCGACGCCACCAAATTCATCTCCAAGTTCGGAGATTGGGATGTTACCGGGTCGGTTGGATTCGACGGCAGCCTCAATTATAAAGGTACAATTCTATTGAGCGATGATATGACTGCTCAGGCCATGTCGCAATTCGGAGCTGTCGCCGGATTATTAAAAGACTCCAAAACGGGGCGAATCAGGCTGCCCTTGACTCTCGGCGGTACCTATTCCAATCCCAAAATTGGCCTTAATCTGGCCGGTTCCGACGCCAAGGATAACCTTCAGAAGAACGTCGGCGATGCCTTAAAAAATCTTTTCGGCAAGTAATATAAACCCTCACGAATATTCGGCCGATACGTATCTATATAAACATGATTTTTAACACTATTATAGAAGATATCCGTGCGATATATCGCAACGACCCGGCCGCGAAAAATATTGAATTCGTGCTTTATCCGGGTTTTCACGCGATCTTGATCCACCGGTTCGTGCACCCGCTTTACAGCGTCGGCCTGCCGTTTATTCCGCGCCTGATCTCACAGATATCGCGGTTTTTGACGGGAGTTGAGATCCATCCCGGGGCCCGGATTGGGCATGGGTTTTTTATCGACCACGGAGCCGGTATTGTCGTCGGTGAAACCGCTCAGATCGGCAACAATTGCACGATTTTTCATAATGTCACCCTCGGCGGCACCGGGCGGCATAAGGGTAAGCGCCATCCCACGTTAGGGGATAACGTTATAGTCGGCACCGGTGCGATTATCCTCGGACCGCTTACGATTGGCAACAATGTCAAAGTCGGAGCCAATACGTTTTTGTATATGGTCGATATCCCGGACAATTGCACGGTGGTTGGCACGCCCGGATTTATCACCCGCAAGGACGGCGAGGCTGTCCATATGAAGCCCGAAACGACCAAAGTAACCCGCGAGCAAATTTCTTAGACCTCTGAGTATTCTGTCATTTTTGTTTGACATTTCCGCAACTCTTTGTGATCTTTAAAATTTACGGCAAGTTTGAAGGGCTTACATTGACAAAAAGGGTGGAGTATGCCAGCCTGAGAATTGTCAAACCGCAACGACCGGAAATGAAAGGAAATAATAGCGTATTTTAGCCAAATTTGCAGGTTTACGAGACAGCGGAAACCGATCAAATTATTGGTTCATTAGTTTATAAAGAAGTTGCTAAAAAATTGAGAATTATTATCTTAACGGGTTACCCCGCTGGGGTGTTTATTATTTTGGGTGAAAACCTTGGCTGAGAAAAAGGATATAGAAAAATTGGTCGAACCGATTTTCGATCGTGAAGGTTTTGAATTGGTAGACATGAAGCTGGGACGGTTCAAGCAAACCAGCCGTCTCCAGCTGTACGCATATTCCGAGCATGGCATAACGATCGACGATTGTGCTCACCTGTCGCGATTGATTGAACCGGTTCTGGAAAGCGAAAACGTTTTCAACGGGCCGTATATTGTGGAGATTTCATCACCGGGGTTGGAAAGGCCACTGGTGAGCGCACGTGATTTTGCCCGTAGAATCGGTGATAAAATAGTTGTATCGTTCAATAACGATGAACCGGAAGTGACTGGTATTTTGGTCGAGGCGGATGACGACGGCATCGGGTTGAAAATGGAAGATGAAGTTGTCAAACTGCCTTTGACTGCAATTAAACAGGGAAAAATTGTCATTTAACGGAGAATAGATTAAATGGCCTATGACATAATTGAAGCGCTGGCTTTGATCGCCCGGGAAAAGAATATCGACCTCGACACGGTTATATCCAAGGTCGAGGAAAGCCTGCAGGCTGCCGCCCTGAAGCGGTACCCCGAGGCCACCAACTTAAGTTTCAAAGTCGTGCGCAAAACGGGTGAAATCGTCATGATCGCCCTTAAGAAAGTCGTGGAAGAAGTTAAGGACGAGTTGACCGAGATCAAGCTCGACGCCGCCCGCGAATTCGATGAAACGGCTGAACTTGGCGATGAGATGGACATTTACCTTGAAGTCGATGAAGAATTTGGCCGCAATGCAATACTTACCGCCAAGCAGGTTCTCATACAGAAGGTTCGCGAGGCCGAACGTGAAAAGGTCTATGATGAATATATATCCCGCGTCGGGCAGTTGGTTTCCGGCTCGGTCCAGCAGGTGGACAAGGGCAACGTTATCGTGAATCTCGGCAAGGCCGAGGCGTTCATGCCCGGAAAAGAACAGATCCCCCGCGAGAAATACCGCCAGGGCGACCGTATCAGGGCTCTGATCCTCGACGTGCAAAAATCATTCAGCGGTCCGCAGGTTATTTTGTCCCGGGTAAGCGATACCTTCGTACGCTGTCTGTTCGAGCTTGAAGTTCCGGAAATATTCGAGAAGGTTATTGAAATTAAGGCCATCGCCCGCGAACCCGGGGAAAGGGCCAAAGTGGCGGTCTATTCGGCCGACGAACGCATCGACCCGGTCGGTGCCTGCGTGGGAATCAAAGGCGTCAGGGTGCAGACTATCGTCCGCGAGCTCAACAATGAACGAATTGATATTATACCGTACAGCGCCAACCCTGAGGTTTTCGTGACGCGCAGTCTGGCCCCGGCGAAAGTGGTCGAAATAGAAGTAGACGATGACGAACAGGCCATGACCGTCGCCGTCGAAGACGACAAGCTGTCGTTGGCCATCGGTAAGGCCGGGCAAAATGCCCGCCTGGCTTCGAAGCTGACCGGTTGGAAAATTAATATCATGAGCGAAACCGAATACAACGAGATGAAGCACCGTGAGGCCGAAGAAATGGTCCCGGTCGGACATCTTGAAGGCATCGGTGCGAAAACGGAAGAACGTCTGGTAGAAGCCGGAATCAATACGCTGCAGAAACTGATTAAAACCCCGGTGGAGCAACTGATAAAAATTGAGGGAATCGGTCAAAAAACGGCCGAATCTTTGCTTGAAAAGGCAGAGATTTTCCTTGAGGAAGTAACGGCCAAACGTGAAGAAGAAAAGGCGCGGCAGGAAGCCGAACGGGAGGAATCTCCCGAAGAAACCGCTCCCGACGCCAGCGATATTTTTGAGGCCGATGAGGATGTAGACGATGATGACGATTCCGAGGATCATCATGAGGATTCAGAACCGGTCAATGAAGATGAGAAGATTTCTTAATTTATATAGAGGGCATGGAGGTAAGTTAAATGGCAAAAAGTAGACGCATATATGAACTGGCGAAGGAATTTAATTTATCATCGAATGCCCTGTTGACGATTCTTCGTGAATTGAAATTCGAGCCCAAGTCGCATATGTCTGTGGCCACTCCTGAAATGGAAACGGCACTTAAGAAAAAGTATGAGGATGAAAAGGCTGCCGTCAAGAAAGAAGAAGAAAAGAAAAAAGCCCAATCACATGCCAAACAGCATACAAAACATGTGACTGAACAAAGGGATAAAGGGCGCAAGCCGGATGTGAATAAAAGCCAGCCGGATAGGCCGCAACGCAGCACGACGACCCATCCCGAGCAAAAAAGCAAGCCGCCGACGCCAAGGCCGGGACCGCGAGGCGGTGGCAACAGGCGACGCGATAAGCGTAAGAAACGCGAGGCCCGTAAGGTCGACCAGAAGGCGGTCGTGAAGAGCTATCGGGCCACTATGGCGACCATGAGCGGCACCAAAAAAACCCGCAAATTCAAAAGGCGTCCCGGCTATGACGGACCGGAAATCGAAGTCGATGAACATACAATCGAAGTGAATGAATTCATGACCGTGGCGGAACTCGCCCGGGCCATGGATTTAAAACCGGCGGAACTCATCGCGACCTGTTTTAAAATGGGCTTGATGGCTTCGATAAATCAGCGTCTCGATATGGATACGATTGAAACGCTGGCTCTCGAATGCGGCTTTAACGTGACGGTCAAGGAAGAGGTCGGCGAAGAAGCGCTCGAAGAAGAAGTCGAGGAAAATCTCGAACAGCGGGCTCCGGTGGTGACGGTTATGGGGCACGTCGATCATGGCAAAACATCTCTTCTCGATTATATTCGCAAGACCAACGTGGTTGCCAAAGAGGCCGGTGCCATCACGCAACACATAGGTGCTTATCAGGTGCGGTCGTCCACCGGGAATATTACGTTTATTGATACGCCAGGTCATGAGGCTTTTACGGCTATGAGAGCGCGCGGTGCCCAGATCACCGATCTCGTGGTGCTCGTGGTGGCCGCCGATGACGGCGTTATGCCGCAGACAATAGAGGCTATCGACCATGCCCGTGCGGCCCACGTGCCGATTATCGTAGCCATAAACAAAATAGACAAACCTTCCGCCAACCCCGACCGGATAAAACAGCAGCTCAGCGAGCTCAACCTTCTGGCCGAAGACTGGGGCGGAAAGATCGTCATGGTGCCGGTTTCGGCCAAGTCCGGAGAAGGTATTGATGCTTTATTGGAAATGATCCTGTTGCAGGCGGAGATTTCAGACCTTCAGGCCGACCCCTCGATTCGCGGACAGGGTACCGTTATCGAAGCGAAACTGGAAAAAGGGCGTGGACCGATAAGCACTGTCATTATTCAGAAAGGTACCGTGACTATCGGCGATCCCATCGTTGCCGGAACCTGCTACGGGCGAGTTCGCAATATGCTTTCCAGCGGAGAAAGGCAGCTGACCGAAGCCGGACCGTCGATTCCGGTTCGAATCACCGGCCTGAACGGCGTTCCGCAGGCAGGCGACAGCTTCATGGTTGTCAACGACGACCAGGAAGCGCGAGAGATCGCCAGCAAGCGCATGCAACTCAAACGAGAGCATGAAATACGCCGGGGGTACGGCCATGCCACGCTTGAAAAAATTTACGAACAGATAAAAGACGGCCAGGTCAAGGAACTGCGCCTCGTTATTAAAGCCGACGTGGACGGTTCCGCCGAAGTGCTGGCCGATACACTGGGTAAAATCGCCACCGATGAAGTCCGCACGCTCGTGATTCACAAAGGCGTCGGCGCGGTAAGCGAATCCGACGTACTTCTCGCGGCGGCTTCCGATGCCATTATCATCGGCTTCAATACATCCGTGGAATCCCGCGCACGGGAGACGGCGGCCCGTGAAAAGGTCGACATCCGGCAGTACAATATCATCTATGAAGTCGAAAGCGACGTTCGTAAGGCGTTAGAAGGCATGCTTTCTCCGGAAGTGAAGGAAGAATATTCAGGTGTGGCCGAGGTGCGCCAGATTTTCCGGGTGCCGAAAGTCGGCGTCGTGGCCGGGTGTTTCGTCAAGGAAGGTACCATTCACCGGACCGACAGCGTTCACGTCGTCCGCGACGGGCGTATTATATATACCGGCAAGCTCAATTCTTTGAAACGTTTTAAAGACGACGCCAAAGAAGTAGCCAGTGGATTCGAATGCGGAATGGGTATCGAGAATTTTAACGACATTAAAGTCGGCGACAAGATTGAAGTCTTCCGGCTGGTTGAGACGGCGCGCAAATTAAGTTAGTGAACGTGAAAAGTGGTAATAGCGACGGTTGAGGTTGATTTAAAGCTCCCGGGCGTAGCCTCATTAAAGGAAAAGCGACATATTATTAAGCCCCTGATATCACGCCTGCAAAGCAAATTCAATGTTTCCGTGGCAGAAGTTGACTATAACGACAATTTACGGATGGCACGTATCGGGGCAGCGGTAGTTAGTAATGAAAAGAAATTTTGCGAACAGGTCATCGCGAAAATGGTGGCCGCGGTCGAACAGCACTCCGAGGTTATCGTAGTCGATTACCGGGTCGAGGTATTATAATCATGCGTAATTTTAAAAGATCGGACCGCGTTCGCTACCAGATGTTACGCGACGTGCGCGAATTAATGGACCAGGAGTGCTCCGCCAAATTGCACGGACTGGTTACATTTACCGAAGTTGAAATGACCAATGATTTGAAATTCGCCAAAATTTTATATTCAGTTCTTGGCTCGGAAGAAGACAAAGGGGAAACGGCGGAGTACCTGAATCGCAACCGCAAGAGAATTCAGTCTCAATTGGGACGTATGCTGAAAATTAAATTTATCCCGGAAATTTCGTTCGAGTTCGACCCCTCGATCGAACAGGGTGACCGCATCAGCCGCATTTTGGGCGATTTATCGGACAGGAAAAGCGATGGCCAAAGCTGAAATTCTCGACAGTATTTCCCGTCTGATTTCGGACGCGCGCAAAATTCTCGTTTGCGGGCACGACGATCCCGATGGTGATTCGCTGGGGACGATGCTGGCGATGCGCCGGTATCTGCTGACTCTGGATAAAGACGTAACCGTCATCCGCAAAGGCACCATTCCTTATAAGTACATGTTTTTGCCTGATATCGACCGAATAATCGAACTCGAAAACGCCGGGGGACAGCATGATCTCGTGATTTTTCTGGAATGCTCCAATCCGGCCCGTGCCGGTGACGTTTCGGCTCTTTATAGTGATAATACGAAAATCATCAATATAGACCACCATCCCGACAACAGCGGTTACGGCGACGCCGTCTGGCAGGCCGTGAATGCATCGTCGGTCGGTGAGATGATGTGGGATTTTCTGGAACACGTCGGGTATGTTTTTGATGAACCGTGCGCAATGCAACTGTACACGGCAATACTGACGGATACGGGGCGTTTTCGTTTCAATTCCACGACCCGTAAAACTATGGAAGCGGCCGGGCGTATGATCGAATGCGGTGCCAACCCGCGTAACATATGTGACAGAGTGTACTTCTCGCTTAAACCATCGACCTTGAAACTGACCGGTATGCTCTTAAACGATATGGAATATCACGCCGATGACCGGATCTGTTTCATGTTTCTTACCGAGGATAAAATAAAAACCAGTGCGGCAGCCTGGGATGAAGTCGAGGGGCTGGTCGATTATGCCCTCTACGGAGAAAAGACCCTCGTGGGCGGATTGCTGAAAGAAAGAAAAGCCGGGCTTACCAAAGTCTCGCTGCGCTCGCGGGGAAAATACGACGTCTCGGCGCTGGCTCATAAGTACAACGGCGGCGGCCACGTCAACGCCTCGGGTTGTGAAATAAGGCTTCCCATGAAGGACGCGGCGCGTCAGCTATTAGGCGATATCAAGGAGATGCTCGAATGATCTACAACGGCATACTCCTTTGCAACAAACCGTACGGTATGACCAGTCACGATGTTATCAATAACGTGCGGCGGACGATAGGTCAGAAAAGGATTGGCCACACCGGAACGCTGGACCCCCGGGCGACGGGATTGCTTATTATCTGCCTCGGGCGCGCCACCAAGATTGCGCAGTTCATAGCCGACCATACGAAAGTCTATCGGGCCGAGATAACGCTGGGACGTACGTCTAAAACCATGGATTCGGAAGGACTCGATGATTTAATCGCCCCGCTGCCGGTTCCGAATTTGTCTGAAAAGGAAATCCGGAAAATTCTCGACGGATTTAAGGGAAAAGTCAGGCAAAAAGTCCCGGCCTATTCGGCGATCAAGATAGGTGGTCGCAGATTGTACGAAATGGCACGCAAAAATAAAATCGTCGATCCTCCGGTAAAAGAGGTCGAGATTAAAGAACTCCTATTGATAGAAGCTGCTCTGCCGGTACTGACGGTTGAAGTAACCTGCTCCCGTGGGACTTATATCAGGTCCCTGGCTAATGACATAGGTGAGACTATCGGGTGCGGAGCGTATCTTTCGAATCTTTGCCGTCTGAAATCGGGTCGATTCGATCTCGAGGATGCTCTCACCCTCAAGCAAATACAGCTGCTCCGCGAAGCCGGGACTTTAAAGCGCCATATCCTGCCGATTGAATCGGTTCTCGGTTTTCCGGGTATAAAAATCGACGATAAATTCGCGCCGTCGGTAATTTCCGGCCGGTCACCGAAAATGAACGATGTCAGGGAGATTGTCGGAGATTTCGGGCGCGAAGATATGATTGCACTGCTGGATCAGTCCGGACGCATTATGGCAGTGGGGCAGGCCATGGCCGATTCGGACGAGTTGACTAATGACTTTCAGGGCGAACAATTTTTTAAATATGTAAGGGTTTTGAATTGAGTCTGGAAATTATATACGGACTGGAAAACATCCACAATATATCCGAAGATCTGGTCGTATCGCTGGGGACGTTCGACGGACTGCACGTCGGTCATCAGGCGATTTTAAAAAGCCTCATGACCAGCGCCGAAAAGGCCGGCTTGAATCCGATGGCGGTCACGTTCGAGCCGCACCCGAGGGTTTTGGTGACGCCGAGCAATCCGCCGCCGCTTCTCACGGTCTGGGAAGAAAAAGCGCGGCTGTTTGCCGACTATATGCACGGTCGTTTGTTGGTGTTGCGGTTTAACAAAGAACTGATGAGCAAGTCGGCCGAGGAATTCGCGCGCGAGGTTCTCGTCGAAAAACTTCATTTGAAAAAGCTCATTGTCGGTTACGACCACGCCTTCGGCAAAAACCGTTCGGGTACGATCAATGACCTGATGGAGCTCAGCCGCAAATATTCTTTCGAACTGGAAGTAGTCAATCCTGTGATTATAGAAGGTCGGCCGGTGTCCTCGACGCGTATCAGAAACCTGATCATCGAGCGCAAATTCTCGCAGTCTCTGGATATGCTGGGACACCCTTATCCGATATACGGCATCGTCGAAAAAGGCATTGCCATCGGCAAAAAAGAACTGGGTTATCCCACGGCCAATATCCAGTACAACGAACGTAAACTTCTGCCGGTCGACGGGGTTTATTCCTGCCGCGTTGAATACAAAGGGCAGATGTACAACGGTATGTTGTTTATCGGCGTCAATCATTTCAATCCGGATAAGAAACGATCGGTCGAAGTTAACATTTTCGATTTTGACCGCGACATTTACGGACAGGAGATAATCTGCTATCCCCGGATTTTTGTCCGTGAAAATATAAGGTTCGACCGTAAGGAAGAACTGAGCAAACAGATCGCAAAAGATAAAGAAAATATATTGAAGTTAATTAATAAAGGAGATCACCGCTAATGGCTATTAGCAACGAACGAAAAGCAGACATCATCGCGGATAATCGTCTGCACGAAACCGACACCGGTTCGCCGGAAGTCCAGATTGCGATTTTAACCGAGGACGTCAATGCTCTGACGGAGCATCTGAAAGAACATACCAAGGATTTTCACAGCCGCCGCGGACTGCTGAAGAAAGTGGGCAAGCGCCGTCGTCTGCTCAACTACCTGATGGATCGCGACATTGAAAGCTATCGACAATTGATAGCCAAACTTAATATCAGACGATAGGGCGGGGGACTGGATGATACATAGCGTAGAATTTGAAATTGGTGGTAAGCAACTTACGATTGAAACCGGTAAGGTGGCAAAGCAGGCCAACGGATCGGTGACAGTACGTTTAGGCGATACGATTATACTTTCGGCCGTAGTCGCCACAGAAAAACCGGTCGAAGGTCGGGACTTTTTTCCTTTGACTGTCGATTATCGCGAGAAAACTTATGCCGCGGGCAAGATCCCGGGCGGCTTTTTCAAACGCGAAGGTCGGCCTTCGGAAAAGGAAATCCTGTCCTGCCGGGTTATTGACAGGCCCATTCGCCCGTTATTCCCGGAAGGATACTTTAACGAAGTCCAATGCCACAATATCGTCTTGTCGGCGGACCTCGTCAACGACGCCGACGTCCTCGGGTTGATCGGCACTTCGGCCTCATTGGTACTTTCCGACATCCCGTTCACCAGGACAATTGCCGGTGTACGAGTCGGAAGAGTCGATGGTCAGTTAATCGTTTTCCCGTCGTTTCAGGAACTGGAAAACTCGGACATCAACATTACCGTCGCCGGTGGTATGGATTCGGTCACGATGGTCGAGGGCGGCGGCCGTGAAGTCTCCGAGGCCGATATGGTCGAGGCGCTGGCTTTCGGACACGAAAACATAAAGATGATCTGCGAAAAAATCGACGAACTGAAAGGCAAATGCGGAAAAACCAAAGCCGAATTCACTCCGTTTGAAATTGACCCGGCTCTGAAAGAAAAGGTGACGGAAATGTCCGAAGCGCGCTTTGTCGAGTGCAACCATATCGCCGACAAAGACGAACGCAAGACCAAAAAGCACCAGCTGGAAGAAGAAATTCAGGCGGCTCTGGCCGAAGAATTTCCGGAAATGGAAGCCCAGGTCGGCAAAGTGATGCACGACGTCGATGCCATCACCATGCGGCGCATGATTATCGAAGAACAGAAGCGCATTGACGGCCGTGGCCTCGATGAAATTCGCGAGATTACCTGCGAAGTCGGCATTCTGCCGAGGACGCACGGTTCGGCATTGTTCACACGCGGCCAAACCCAGGCGCTCGTGGCTCTTACGCTCGGCACTAAAATCGACGAACAACGCATCGATGACCTCGAGGGCGAATCCACCAAGAGCTATATGTTGCACTATAACTTCCCGTCATTTTCGGTCGGTGAAGTTCGACCCATACGCGGCGTCGGTCGCCGCGAAGTCGGCCACGGGGCTCTCGCCGAACGTGCCTTGCAGCCGATCATCCCGGTCGAAGGTCATTTCCCTTATACGATCAGGCTGGTTTCAGAAATTCTGGAATCCAACGGGTCATCTTCGATGGCTTCCGTGTGCGGCGGCTCGCTGGCGCTGATGGATGGCGGCGTGCCGGTCAAAGAAGCCGTAGCCGGTGTGGCAATGGGACTTATTCTCGAAAAAGACAACGTCTTTATCCTGACCGATATTCTCGGCGATGAAGACCACTCCGGTGACATGGACTTCAAGGTCACCGGGACGGCCCAGGGGATTACGGCGTTTCAGCTCGATATAAAGATATCCGGTCTGACCCTCGAAATCATGAGCCAGGCATTGGAGAAAGCCCGCAATGCAAGGCTGTTCATTCTGGACAAAATGAATGCCGTCATCGACAAGAGCCGGGCGGATCTGTCGGCGTATGCTCCTCGCATCATAACGATTAAGATTAAGGTCGAGAAGATCGGCGAGGTGATCGGTCCCGGCGGTAAAATGATCCGCAGTATTATCGAAGCGACCGGTGCCAAGATCGACATCAGCGACGATGGTACCGTGCTTATCGCCAGTGTCGACGGTGAAGCCGGGGCCAAGGCTAAAGAGATGATCGAGAAGCTGACCGAAGAGGCCGAAATCGGGAAGGAATACGACGGCACCGTCCGGCGCGTAACGAATTTCGGCGCTTTTGTCGAAATATTGCCGAACACCGACGGGTTGATTCATATTTCCGAAATCGACCACGCTCGTGTTAACCGGGTCGAGGATTACCTGAACGTCGGCGATAAGGTCCGCGTCAAGGTGATCAACATCGATCCGGAAGGTAAGATACGGCTGTCGCGTCGTGCGCTATTGCCGCGTCCGGAGCATCACCAACAATAACAGGATTGATTGCTGACTATGGCGACGCTGCCCGGTGTGAAATACAACAAGACGGTCCTGCCCGGCGGGCTCCGTCTTGTTACCGAACAAGTCCCGGCCGTGAAATCGGTTGCGGTTGGGGTTTGGGTCAATGTCGGTTCCCGCGATGAAAACGACCGGGAGCGCGGCCTGACCCATTTCATTGAACACATGCTGTTCAAAGGGACGCGTCACCGTAGCGCCAAAAAGATCGCTTCATCTATCGAATCGCTGGGCGGCTCGATTAACGCCTTCACGTCGCGCGAACAAACCTGTTTTCACGCCCTGGTGCTCGATGAACACCTCGGGGTCGCGATCGACGTGCTATCCGATATTTTGATCAATTCCACTTTCAGCAAGATCAACATCGAGCGGGAAAAACAAGTCATTGCCGAGGAAATTACGGAAATCGAAGACACCCCGTCCGATTACATTCACGATCTTTTCTCTCGGGTGTTCTGGCGGGAGCAGGCCATGGGGCAGCCAATCCTTGGGTCATACCAGAGTATCGCCGCGATAGACCGCAAGTTGATCAAGTCGTACATGAAGTCGCATTACACGGGGGGGAAGATCGTCATCTCCGCCGCCGGAAATGTCTCGCACCGAAAAATGCGGGAAATGGTCAAAGACAAATTCGTGGTGGACGGCGGTGCACCGGTTGCGGCCAACGGAAGTATCTCACCCGAGAATTTCGCGATTAAATGCATTAAAAACGGTTCCACTCAAACCCATTTATGTCTCGGTTTTCCGGGACTGAATTTCGGACACGACGACCGTTTCGCTCTTTTATGTCTCAATACCTATCTTGGCGGCGGGATGTCTTCGGTTCTGTTCCAGAAAATCCGCGAGGATAAAGGGCTGGCCTATACCGTTTATTCCTTTACCGATTTCTATCGCGATAACGGCGTGTTCGGTATCTATCTCGCCACCGAAAAGAGCCGCGTCCAGCAGGCGATGCGAATCGTCATGGATGAACTGAAAAGAATCAAACGACGGAAGCTGTCGGCAAGTCAACTCGACACGATTAAAGCCCAAATCAAAGGTAATCTGCTTCTTGGTATGGAATCGACCACGGGCCGTATGAATCGTCTTGGCCGCTTCGAGTCGCTGACCGGCAGCTATATGTCGATGCAAGACACGATCCGGGCCATAGAAAAGACCAATGTCTCAGACATTATTGAAATAGCCAACAGGATCATAGACTCGAAGAAACTGACGATCACCTCGCTTGGCCCCATAAAAAACTCCGATCTGTCGTCCATAAAATGGTCCTGAAGTTAGGTTAGCCATATGGCTATTCTCGCTTTTCATAGTATCGAAAATCGTTTTTCAATCGGGATAAATAATTATAAGCCAAATAAGTTAAGGCGCTTGTGCGAATATCTTAAAGCTGAGGGTTATGTTTTTTGCCCGGTGCCCGAATACATTGCTTCTCTCAAAACACAAACGGACTTGTCCGTCACTTTCGATGACGGCTATAAGTCGTTTCTTGAAGCGGCGCTTCCTATATTAAAGGAATATTTGATACCGGCGACCGTCTTTCTTCCCAGCGGAATGATCGGTCAAAAAAACAGCTGGGAATATTCATCGTTTCTGGCACCTCGCGAGCATTTGTCGGCCACGGATATACGCCGTTTATCAGATGAAGGTGTCGAAATCGGTTCCCATGGGCACTCTCATATAGCTCTGCCGACGCTGTCCGACCGATTCCTTCGACTGGAACTTGAAAAGTCAAAGAGGATACTTGAGGACTTGACCGGCAAACCCATAAAATACATAAGCTATCCCTTTGGACGGGTTGATAAAAAAGTCGAAGCGACGGCTTTGGAAGTAGGCTATGAGCGCGGATTTTCACTGGTTCAAATACCTTCGAACAGCAGCGGATTTTCAGTACGACGGTCGGCCGTCTACGCTTGGGACAGCCCCTATTCGGTGCTCAAAAAGACCGGGGGAGGGGTTGGTGCGGGGATGGAGCGCGTTAAGGAGCATATCATCCATTATTAT
>CAZMWI010000043.1:0-18726 GCA_964569945.1 uncultured Ignavibacteriaceae bacterium | reverse complement strand
GACATCCATATAAAACATGCCGAGATTGAGACCGGTGCCGCCGGAGATGACAGAACCTTTGCCGCCGCCGGTGGCATAACCGGCACGAAACGGCAAAACGCTTAGCAGGCTGTACTGCGCGCCGAAGGCAAGGCGCGGTTTGCTGGAAGTTCCGGCTCCGAGCTTGAATCCCTGAATCCAGTCGATGGCCCAGATAAATTTGCCGGATGTTTTGGCAAAGCCTCCCTGCAGGTACGAAGGTATGCCGGTGGAGAAATTATCTATATCTTTTGAATAGTCTTCCGAAATTACCAGAGAATCATTGTCGATGTTATCTACGTTCATCGAATCGAACGCAAAATAATACCCGTGCTCCTGAGTTTCCTTGTTCCATGTAACATTGCTGTAAAGATTGTGTATGGCGGCTCCGAGAGTGTAACTGTCGGACAGTTTCAGAGCGGCACCGACGTCGAGGCCATAACCGCGACCGCCGGTGGCGGTGCGTACGGTCATTTCGCCTTCCCCCTCGAATCCGGTCATGAGGGTGGTGACGCCGCCGTGAATTTCTGTGATTCTCTCATAGCCGAAACCATAAATGTATTTGACGGTCGCGCCGACTGCAAGCTGACGGGTACCATTAGTGATCAGAGGAAGGCCATACGATAGACCGGCCGTGCCGTACGCCAGAGCTTCGCTGTACATGCCGTCGAGCGTGAACTGTTCACCATAAGGATTGCCGTTCAAAAGCAGGTCGAGGGCGTCGCGTCCGAGATTGGTTTCGGTGGCGGCCAGGCCGTTTATCGAAAGGACCACGTTTCCAAGAGAAACGCACAGGGCCGAGGCTTCGGCATCGGCGGAGATGCGCAAGCCGTCGGACGGTATTTTCGCGATAATATAGTCTTTGTCGGCGTCGGTCAGGAAAGCGCCGGTATAATCGTTATAATCACTCAAGGTGAAGCTGTTATTGTTGATCTCAGCGCCCGCGCTGACCAGTTCAATGCCGACATTGCGATAGCCGGACAAACCAAGGTTAGCCGGGTTGTACTGCGCAGCATAGACGCCTTTGGCCAGACCGGTGAAGGCTCCGCCCATAGCCACGGCGCGCGCCGATGACAGTCCGGACGCGGTAATTGTCGTCGATAAGGCGAGCACCACGACGATCAACAAGACAAAAAACTTAGGCATGGTATTTATTTTCTGCATCGGTGTGGTCTCCCTTAAAATTCACCGTCGAATTTGTACTCGACTTCTATTATGGCGCTAACGTGGATGTAATCATCGAGATTAATCTTGACGGTTTGTCCGTCGGTGCTTTGAAGCGTGATTATCTGGGCCGTGTACAGCGTCGGATTTTCGAGAATTTGGATATCGGTACTGTCCAGCGTAATGGTGTTTTCGGAAGAGACGGCCCCGGTTACATTGCCGTTAACGTCGGTAGTTCCGGCATCCACGCTAAGCGGGATGATCAGTTGCGGATTGTCGAGAATGGTGGTCGAATCGCCGCCAAGGTAAATATCGACCGACGCCCCGAGCGGCAGGTGGTTTTCGATATTCGAGACAATCCTGGCTTCGAGGACGTGATCGGTAATCATATTTATATCGTTCTGGTCTATTTCTTCGGACGTCAAATCGCCTTCAAAAGTGGCACTGTCGATGACCATTTCCATAGGAGATTTAATATCGACCGAGGCAAAGACGTAATCGTCGCGGGTTATCTGGCCGGCTCCTGAAAAATCGGCGCTGCCCGAGACGGTGATAACGTCGGGAACCGGGTTAAGAAAATCGGACAGGTCGTTTCTGGTAATGGTTGTCACCGAGGGATCGGCCACCGATCCGGCCAGCACGGTAGTATCGATAACGAGACTCTGGCCGTTGTTGCCGGTAACGGTGATGGATAAGTCGCCGTCGAGGCCGAAGGCGTTTTCTATCTGAAGAGCCATCTCGGCGTTGACCAGTTGAATTTCATTGAAGCCGCGCGGCAGGTCCACACTCAGGTCAGTGCTGGTGAACTGGGCCTGAGCGGCGTGCAGTACACCTTCAATGGATGAAAAATCGAGGCCGGTGACGCCGATATTGACTCGAATACTGTCATCTTCGGCTATGGTGGCTTTGCCGGGAGCGGTTGAATCTATAACCACAAAAGCCGAGCAGGCGACGTTCTGAGGAAAGCCCTGATCCAGCGGGGCGAAAGTGTATCCATTCAGGTTAATAGCAACCTGCTGGGTTTGATTGCCGGCGACCGTAAAATGGCGTGTCAACGGCGTGCCTCCCTGGGTGAAATCGGGCAAAACGATATCAAGGTTAGCGGTCAGTTCGGTGCGGTTCAAAATACTGAGAGTAGCGGTTCCCGAGGTCAATTCGGCTGACGTAATGGAATTGTCGTTCACAATGCCGACTTGAGTGCTCAAGTCGCGCGTCAGCCGGGGAATTCTGGCACGAGCCGACGTTACGGTAATCGGGTTCATTTTGACCGAGGACGTCATTATTTTACCGGTGGTCGTGAGGACGGTCCCGCCCGGAGTTTCGCAGTGCATATCGACGCCGAGCTGGCATGAAACTGTCTGACCGGTGACGTCGACGTATATGGAATCGCGTCCGCCGCTGGGAATAACATCGGGAAAAGTCCTCGGCGGACTGGTTACGGAACGTACAAAGTACCTGTCGATGACATCGACCTGCACCAATGACAGGTCTACGCCGAGGTCGTTGACAAGAACAATATAAAAGCCCCCGGTGGCAACCGTGGCCCAGTCGAATTCGGTGAATATCGGCAGGTCGTAGTATAGATCAAATCCGACGCCCGGTATAAAGCCGCCTATGACGCTAATCAAATCGGTCAGGTTATAAACCTGGTCGGGCGGTGAGGACAGGTCAATATCGACCGCACCGATTTTTTCGCTGAACGACATAGACATATCGTCGACGCGCATTTCTTCGGCATCGATGTTGAAAGTGTCGATGTCGGATGAATAAGAAAAAATGATGTTACTGTCTTCGTCGAATCCAAGTCCGGGCTGATCGATTTTGTCGATAATTTCGGGTATACCATAAGTACGACTCATCATCGGGACGGTCAGGTTGGTGGTCCAGGTAGGTGCTTCGGGCTTTTTAATGTCGCACTGGACAACAGTCAGAAAAACGAGGATGACAACGATACCGAGTATGAATTTAAAACCATATTTGACAAAGAAGGATTCGGCAATGGCGGAACGTTTCTGCCGTCTGCGAGGTGGCGGCGGAGTCGGTGCCTGGTTCTGCGGTGTCACCGATTCCGGAAAATTATTATTAAAGGACTCCAGCATATCTCCCCCACGGTTAAAACTATTTACTGGGGGTGATAGGGTGCAAGCCCTGTGCCAAACGTTTTCTGGCGATCTAAGTCATTGAACAGTTGTGAAATACAGCCATGGGTGATCATGATAGCATGCGGATAAGTATTGGAATTAGACCATACATTGTTGACGAGTTCTGGAGTTGACTTAAGTTAATAAGGATGGTACAATAGGATTATGGGCATGTCTAAATACGACCGGATGTTATATATCCTGAATCTTCTCCGTTCCAGGCGAAATCTGAATGCCGCCATGCTGGCACAGGAATGCGGCGTGACGGAGCGGTCGATTTATCGAGATATTGCGTCGCTGTCCGAAGTCAACGTGCCGATTTACTATGACCGGGGCTATAAGTTTGCATCGAATAATTTTCTGCCGCCGCTGAATTTTACGATCGAAGAATACCTGACGCTGAAGACAGCTTTGGAATCGTCGCCGCTTTATAAAAGCGGTCCGGGGAAAAAGCATATAAAATCATTGAAATCAAAAATCGAAGCCTGCCTGACGCCGAATGTCAAGCGTGACCGGGCCGTAACGCCGTCCACGACCAGTGTCGAAATTCGGAATACATTCTATCCCGCTAATTTCGAGAAGTATGCGCCGCTGATAGAACGTGCCATAATCGAAAGCCGGGTATTGAAAATGTCGTATGATTCGATCAAAAGCGGGCCTGCCGACAGGGAAGTGGACCCGTATTTTTTGGTTTTTCGGGAGAGAGCCTTCTATTTTGTGGGATATTGTCATTCCAGAAGTGACATGAGGACTTTCAGGCTTGACAGAATAAAATTCCTTAATATTTCAGATAAAAATTTCAAAATCCGTCCGGGTGTCGATCCCGAAGATTATTTCCGCGACAGCTGGGGCGTTTACAGCGGAGAACCGGTTGACGTTGAGATTATCTTTTCGGGTGCCGCCGCGAGAGTTGTAACAACCGGGCAACATCATGCCGGAGAGCAGATTACTGAGCTAGGTGACGGTCGAGTTCGGTACCGGGTATCGGTAGCGGGGACGGAAGAAATCAGCCGTTGGCTGATGGGTTTTGGCGGGGATTTCGAAATTTTATCTCCCGAGAGTCTTCGGCGGGACGTTTGTCAATTATCAAAATCTATAATTAAAAAAAATATTTAATTTTCAAACTGACAGGTTCTGACAGTGCCTTGTTGTATGTTATGCTCTGGAAGTTGTGGCATTTCTTAATTATTGACGCAAGGCAACTAAATACAGGGATGGCTATGACCAAAACCGAACGACTGGTATATTTGATCCGCCTTTTACAAAACGGCAAAAAATATATGATTAATGAAATTGCCGTTTCCTGCCGCACCTCCCGCCGCACCGCTTACCGCGATATTAAATCACTTGCCGAAATGAGTTTTCCACTTGTCCAAGACGGTTCAGGGGGGTTTCAACTGAAAACCGGGGCCGAGGGGGAAAACCTGGAATTCACCCCCCTGGACTATGAAATTCTCGGGTACTCATTGAAATGTTCGCTGTTGAATAAACTGGAGGTCTTCGATCAAATTATCAGAAATCTTGAAGCCAAACTTCTATCGCACAGAAAGAAGACAAAATCCGGTACATTGAATTCTCGCATAACCGGCCGCAGAGTCGCGTCGAAACTGCTCGAAAAGAACGAAGATCAGATTCTTAAAAAATTTACATTTGCCATGATGTCCGGTCAAAAGATTCAGGTCGGTTTATCCTCGAATGGTTCTGAAGTGACAACCTGTCGGCCTATACGGCTCGAGGTTTCGGGTCGTCGGATATTGCTACACCTGAGATGCAATGGCTCAAACAAACCGATGGTTCTCAAACCGGATGAAATCAGCAAGCTGACGGTTCTTAGCCAATAGATTTCAATCCAAGCGGATTCCTTCGCCCCATCTTTCTATTTTTGGTTGACAATTCCAAACTTTGACCGATTTTATCCAATATGAAAGGTTGGTCTGTCCGTGATATAGCCTATGCCGGGACCATTGCGGCTATTTATGCCGCTCTTACCATTGCCCTGTCACCGATAAGCTATGGAATTTACCAGATACGAGTAGCAGAGGCTCTTACGGTTCTCCCATATTTTTACCCGCCGGCCATAATTGCTCTTACGGTCGGCTGTTTTATCGCCAATATATTCGGAGGGCAGGGTCTTCAGGACATAATATTCGGATCATCATTTACGTTTCTGGCGGGGCTGTTGACGATGTCGGCCAGGTTTATTAAATCGCGTAAGTTCAGCATGATTCTGGCACCGCTGCCGCCGGTACTCGTCAACGCTTTCGGAGTGGCGCTTTATTTGTCGCCCATAGTCGGTTTTAATTATCTTTACACGGTTCAGTGGATAGGAATAGGACAGTTGGTTGCCTGTTATGGGATAGGTTTGCCTTTACTTTTAGTTTTGGCGCAACGCGAATCCATATTAACTGGCAACGCAAATGAAATTCAATCACTCTAAACGATCGGTGAGATAATGTCAAAAAATTTAATAATATTCGAAGATGCCGGATATCAGAATCTATTTCCTCTGACATTGATAAGGCCGGTGTTTTTCCTTCGGTCGGGAGCGAGACCGCTATATAGCGTTCTGGTGCATCTATTTGACGGATACCAGCCGTTTCTGTTCTGCCGACCGGAGATCGAGAATCTGGCGGCGGAAAGCGCGGTATATCCGGTGAACACCTTTAATGGTCGCCATGCCGACGAGACTATTCTAATCAATGGCCGGATTCGTCCCGACGAGAGGCTGGTCGACGCGTTGAAACTGGCCAACAGCGACGTGGTCGTCATGTCCGAAAATGTCGATATCGCCGCCGTAAAGGTTGCCGGGAAGCTGACCGACGAGCAGTTTCAGGACCTTATGAATGGTGACCTGCCGGCTTTCGTGAACAAGGCTCAGCGCCAGTTCGAGAAAATGAAGGTGTCAATCCCCGCATATAACTTCCTTTGGGATTTGGTCAATGATATTCATCGCAGCATAGCGGCGGATTTTTCTCAGTTTTCAAAGGAAGGGACAGAATATAAAATCGCCGATGGCTCCGATTTTCCTGGCGCGGCTTTGATTAATGGCGGGAATATACTTGTTTCTGAAGGTGTTGAAATCCTTCCCGGCAGCGTATTGGACGCTTCCGAAGGGCCGATAATTCTGGACCGCGACGTCCGTATCGAGCCGCATACTTATGTGACCGGACCGACATATATCGGGCCGCAGTCGATCCTGGTCGGGGGAAAAATACAGGCTTGTTCGGTCGGGCCGGTTTGCCGGGTCGGCGGGGAGCTTGAAGAGTCGATTATTCAGGGGTATTCCAATAAATACCACGCCGGTTTTATCGGTCACAGCTATGTCGGTGAATGGGTAAATTTAGGGGCGATGACTACCAATTCGGACCTTAAGAATAATTATAAAAACATATCGGTCGTGGTGAATGGGAGGAGTGTCGATACCGGTTCGATCAAAATCGGATCGTTTATCGGTGACTTTACGCGGACGGCCATAGGGACTCTTTTAAACACAGGGATAAATATCGGCCTTTCGTGCAATATTCTGGGCGGTATGCTGGTTGTGGAAAAGGAAATAGACAATTTTACGTGGTTTTCACCGGACGGACCGACCGAGTACCAGTTCGAAAAGGCTATAGAAACGATAGAAACCGCGATGGCGCGCCGTAAAGTCGACCTCAGCGATGACTTGCGCAAACGGCTGGCGGAGCTGTCAAAGGGAAAACAATAGACCGGGACAGGTGTTATATATTACAGGAAATGGGAGTATCTGTCGAAATTAGCTACAGGGGCAGGAATATACGCTGATCCGAATTGGTAAACATGAGGACTTAAGGGGGAACGGGAGATAAGAGATGCCGGAATTTCGTCGTGACCCGGTTATAGGGCGGTGGGTGATAATTTCCACCGATCGCGGAAAAAGACCCTCAAGCTTCGGGAATATTCCCAAACAGGAAGAGCCGAGAATGTGCCCGTTTTGTCCGGGCAATGAATCCAGCACCCCGCCGGAAGTTCTGGCTTTTCGAGAGAACGGCACCCAACCTAATAAGGCCGGTTGGTTTCTGAGAGTCATTTCCAACAAGTACCCGGCGCTCAGGATCGAAGGCGGCCTGAATCGAGAGCCGAAGGGGCTGTACGATAAAATGAACGGGATCGGTGCCCACGAAGTTATTATCGAGACTCAAAATCATTATAAAGACCTGGCCGATTTATCGATAGAAGAAATAAAAAATGTTCTGTGGGCATTTCGCGAACGTTCGCTCGACCTTCAAAGGGACCGCCGGTTCAAGTACGTGCTTATTTTCAAGAACCACGGTGAGGCAGCCGGGGCATCGCTGGAACATTCGCACAGTCAGTTGATCGCCACACCGATCGTCCCGCGCCGGGTGCAGGAAGAAATCGACGGGGCCAAGAAGTATTATGACTTTAAAGAACGATGTATATTTTGCGACATTATCCGTCAGGAATTAAGCGACAAAGAAAGAATCATAAACGATTATGGCGACTTCATTGCCTTCGCACCATTTGCCTCGCGTTTTCCATTTGAAACCTGGCTTTTGCCAAAACAGCATCTGACGCAGTTGACCGACCTGGCGACAGAAAATTATATTTACCTGGCCGAGGCTCTAAAGGACATATTAAATCGTCTGCGCATGGCCCTCAACAATCCGCCGTACAATTTCATAATACACACTGCCCCTATCGGTGAAGAATACGACGAGGTTTATCATTGGCATATCGAAATTATTCCCAAGCTGACCAAGATGGCGGGTTTCGAGTGGGGATCGGGATTTTATATAAACCCCACCTGCCCGGAGGACGCGGCGGCATTCATGCGGGAGATTGATCCCTCGCTGGCCGACAAAAAATTCATGCAGAAAGCGACGGCGAAGTAATTATGCAGGACCTCAGAATTGCATTCATTACTTCTGAGGCGGTACCGTTTGCCAAGACAGGTGGCCTGGCCGACGTCTCGGGCATATTGCCAGGGGAAATCAGGAAGCTCGGTCACGACTGTCGCATGTTCATGCCCCTTTACGGATCAATCGACCGGAGTCGATTCAGAATCAAGAACATAAATGGAAATATCGAGGGTTTTGTAGGCAAGGATAAAGTTTCGTGCAGACTTTTGCCGCTGTCCAATTCGGTCAATGAGCGACATACGTATTTTATAGAAAACGAAAAGTATTTTAATCGGGAAGCACTTTATGTCGATCCAAAGACAAACCGAGATTATATCGATAACGATGAACGCTTTTTATTGTTTGCGGGAGCGGTTCTTGATGCCCTGAAAAAACTCGACTGGCGGCCGGATATAGTACACGCCAACGACTGGCAGGCGGCGCTGGCAGTGACACTCCTAAAAACTTTGTATAAAAACGATGCATTCTTCACCGGAATCAAAACGGTTCTGACCATACACAATCTGGCCTACCAGGGGATATTTCCGGCAAAGACGTTTCCTAAATTGAATTTGCCTGATGTTCTTTTTGCGCCCGGCGGCCCAGTGGAATACTGGGAGAAAGTCAACTACCTTAAATCCGCGATAATGTTCGCCGATAAAATAACGACGGTCTCGCCGACGTACGCACAGGAAATACAATCATCCAATGAATATGGTATGGGCCTGGAAGGTGTCCTAAAAAGCCGACGTGCAGATCTATCGGGGATCCTGAACGGGGTCGATTATGATACATGGTCGCCCAAAAAGGACAAGTTAATACCGTACAATTATTTTATCGCCAACCTTTCCAATAAAAAGCGCAACAAGCTCAATCTTCTCAGGAAGGCCGGGCTGCCTTTAAGATCGGAACAACCTCTTCTGGGTATGATCTCCCGCTTAGATTCTCAAAAGGGATTTGATATACTTTCTGAAATTCTCGATGACATTTTGAAAATGGACATGCAATTTGTCCTTCTTGGAACCGGGGCGCAGGAGTATCACGAGTTGTTTATGAAAATGGAAGAGGCTTATCCCGAAAAGCTAAAGGCCTTTTTGAAATTCGACAACGGTATGGCGCATCTGATCGAGGCGGGGGCAGATATTTTTGTCATGCCGTCGCGATATGAACCGTGCGGCCTGAATCAATTGTACAGCATGAAATACGGAACGGTCCCGGTCGTACGGCGCACCGGGGGTCTCGCCGATACCGTTGAAGACTTCGATGAAACGAATAAGGTCGGGACCGGTTTTGTATTCGACGAATATTCTCCGGAATCTCTCAAGGCGGCGCTGGTCAGAGCCATTACTTTATTCGGGAAAAGAAGGCTCTGGTATAAGGTCGTCAAGCAGGGGATGAGCAAAGATTTTTCATGGGAAAGATCGGCGGAGCGGTATATTCATTTGTATCAATCGCTCTAATTTCGTATAATTATTCGATGGCAAAAAAGTCAAAAGCAAAGCGCAAAACAAAATCTATCTCCAAATCCAAACCCAAACGGCATTTTCAATTCAGGCTTCCGACACTGGAAACCTTGAAGCCGCGGGGCGGAATTCTTCTTTTGCTTGTCGGAATTGCGGTACATATTTACTGGGCTCACCACTTCAATTTTACCCAGGACGACACCTTTATTTCGTTTCGTTATGCCCTAAATTTCATTAACGGTCACGGACTGGTGTTCAATATCGGTGAGAGAATTGAAGGTTATACTAATTTTCTGTGGACGATTTTCCTGATCCTGGCCAAGCTGGCGGGCTTTCAACTTGTTTCCTTTTCGCGAATATTCGGCGTTTCGTTCGGGGTGGCCGGAATAATAGCCACTTACTTTCTGGCGCTTCATGCATTTGATAATAACGGCTACAAGGCCGGTATAGTTGCTCTCGTTCTCGGCGCGATACCGTCGTACGCCTACTGGTCAGTCTCCGGCCTTGAGACTCCTGCGTTCGGGTTGGCGGTGACGCTCACCCTGTATGCCTATGTCCGCAAATCATATTTTACGGCGCCAATGGCCGTGATTGCCACGCTGCTTCGTCCCGAAGGAGCGCTGGTGTTTGGCTTCATAGTCGTTTATGACGTCATAAGTCATCGTAAAATATTTCCGACGATGGTGGCGGGCATTGCAATTTACGCCACGTCGCTTTTGCCTTTTCTCGTATTTAAATATTTTTACTATGGCGGGATTATTCCGAATACGTTTTATGCCAAATCGGGAACATTAATCGACAACATACCCAACGGAATAGAATACCTTGGAACGTACTTCTGGCATTACATGGGGACAGGGCTGTTTATAATACCGGCCTTTTTAATGTTCAAGAAGGGAAATCGCAAAAACCTGGTATTGTTGTTCTTCTTTTTAGTGTACTCCCTTTATATCGGATTAATCGGCGGAGACGTCCTCAAGGTGCATCGCTTCTTTGTCCCGATTATGGGCGTGATAAGCATATTAGTCGTATACGGAATGTTCGCTTTGTTAAAAAAACCGGTGTATGCAATCGCGGCATTGGCAGTAGTTGTCGGGTGGGGGGTTTATATTCCCATGAACAATATTTCGTCGTTTTTGATTGCAGAGAGATTTCTCGTTCGCAAAATGACGTTCATGGCCAATGATATAAAGGCAATCGATAACAGCGATTTTAAGGTGGTCGTCTCGACAATAGGAGTGTTCGGTTATCATCTCATGGGTCACCAGGTAATCGATATGCTCGGCCTGACCGATTCGACCATTGCGCGTCATCCCGAGCCGCCGATTGAAGGGCTGGAAACGACGTGGAAGGAAAGAAGCTTCAATACACCGTATGTACTTGGCTTAGAGCCCGACTATATCTTGTTTTCGACGGGCCATAAACCGTCGGCACCCGCGGAGCGAGCCCTGTTTATGTACAGCCAGTTTCTTAAGAGTTATAGGATAATCGGTTTCTTTTTCGACGGCCAGCTTCACGACGTCTACAAAAAGTATCGTCCATACGATAGTGCGATAGTGCGGAATATCGACGTTGATTTCGTTCAGAGCTATAACAAGGGCATCAATCTGACCACGAACGGCGACAATAAAAACGCCATGCTGCAGTTTATGAAATGCGACAGGTATGTAACGACGGCGATGTTTCCGTACGTGAAGCATTATGAAGCGACGATCTGGCGCCAGAGCGGACAAATGAAAAAATGGATTGACCTTACCATGGAAATAATTGCCGCCGATACACTATGCTATATGGCCTATCGCGATGCTTATTACTATGAAAAGGCGATAACCAAGAACGAGGAGAAGGCACGCGTGTATCAGCGTCACCTTGAGGAAATGGTGCCATGGTATCTACCCCGGCTGGATTCGCTGATCCGGGAGTCGACGAAGCAATAGACTTGTTTATTTCCACCGAACGCCATAATTTTCTTGTTGCGATATGAAACGGGCGTCATTGAATATTTCGCGAGATTTAGACAGGCCCATCGGCCTTTTGCTTTTGTTTACCGGAATAATATTATTCTTGATCCTCGTTTATCATTATAACTTCACGCAGGACGACACTTTTATCTCATTCAGATATGTTGAAAATTACGTTAATGGACACGGGCTGGTATTTAATACCGGTGAGCGTATTGAGGGATACACTAATTTTTTATGGACGATTATTTTAGTCATCGGGCGCATATTCGGACTGAACCTTATTCTCTTTTCCAAATTCCTCGGCATAACCTGCGGTCTGGGAACGATTATAATCACATTTTTGCTGGGGCAGTCGGTATTTAAAAATAATCACATTCTATCCGGATCCGCCGCCCTTTTATTGGGAGCGTCGTACTCGTTTGCTTACTGGGCCGGTGCCGGACTGGAAACAAGCGCGTTTGCTCTGGCGGTTTTGGCGGCCTTTTATGCCTATCAGGCAAAATCCCATTTAACAGGGCCGATCTTATTAATCGCCGCGCTTCTGCGCCCTGAGGGTTTTTTGGTTATTGGATTTATTATTATATTTGACTTAGTGCGTTTTGGGAAAATACGGACCGAATTAATTGTAATGGTAGTGATAATTGCTTCCGGCATCCTGCCTTATTTAATTTTCAAGTTGACATATTACGGCTCGTTGTTGCCCAATACATTTTTTGCCAAATCGGGTGGACTGGCCGATAATATTCCCAATGGTCTGGAATATATCGGGCGCTATTTTTGGCATTATCTCGGGGCGGGGCTGTTTTTATTGCCGGTGGTTATATCTTTGCGGCGGGCTGATTATCAAATTGTGGGCATCTTCTGGTTTTTCATCGTTTATTCAGTGTATATCCTGCTAATCGGCGGGGACGTCCTAAGAGTGCATCGCTTCTTTATTTGTTTGAGTCCGATAGTTTCGCTGTTGATCGTCTATGGAATTTCAAAGCTCTCCGGGCGTCGTGTGATATTCGTTGTTTCCATGCTGCTCGTACTGGTCTGGCAGGGTATAATCCCTCGCGAATATATAAATGATTACAACCGAGCGGAAAAGGCTCTGGTGTCAAAGATGAAATATCTGGGGCAGGAACTTCTTCAGATCGACAGCTCGGATTTTTCCGTGGCGGCATCGACAATCGGAGCGCTGGGTTACACTTTGTACGGGCACGATGTAATCGACATGCTCGGTCTGACCGATTCGACCATCGCGAGACACCCCGAACAGCCGATAGCAGGCATGAAATCGACCTGGAAAGAAAGGCGCTACAATTCGGTGGAAGTACTTAAACGGTCCCCGGACTATATACTTTTCTCGACCGGATATAAACCGTCGGCCCCGGCCGAGCGGGCCCTGTTTTTATACAGTGAATTTCTCCAAAATTACAGGACAGTGGGCTTCTATTTCGAGGGAGACATGCGCGATATATTTAAAAAAATCGGCCGGGTCGGGGATAGGATAGTCAGGGACACAGACAGTCGGTTTGTCGGGTATTACGTGGAAGCGATTGACAGCTTCAACATCGGGGAGTATCGCGCAGCCGACAGCCTGCTTGATTTATGTGAAAGATTAATACCGATCTCAATGTTTCCGTACGTCAGATACGGCCGGGCCGGAATTTGGATGAAAAACAGGCATGTGGATAAATGGATAGGGCTCGTCAAAACCATAATTCCGGCGGATACGTTCTGCTATCAGGCTTATCGGGACCTGTATATATATGAATATTCCACTGCCAGGAATTATGAGGCAGCCGACAAATACCGTAACCGGCTTGAAAACCTGGTGCCCTGGTACCTGCCATATCTTGATAGCCTCGTCAAACGCCCATAAGCGATGGCCATTGTAATGGCATGTTTTCTCGGAGTTTTGCTCTCAAAAAATATATTGAAAAATATAATGCGAAAATGCAAAAAAGTTGACAAAGCCAAAATCCGATATATATTCATAGAGGTTAAGCGGGAATAGCTCAGTTGGTAGAGCACCACCTTGCCAAGGTGGCTGTCGCGAGTTCGAGCCTCGTTTCCCGCTTATTTATTAGGCGGCTTAGCCAAGTGGTAAGGCAGAGGTCTGCAAAACCTCCATTCTCCGGTTCGAATCCGGAAGCCGCCTTTTTTTTGTGCCCGAAATCGGGCAAATAATTTTGACCCGTGGTCATATTTTCCTTTACAACCATGGCTAAAATTCTATATTCCGAACGATTAAGGATTGGTGCGTATAACAATTGGAGGTGAATTGATATGGCCATGAAGATTACTGACGAGTGCACAGCTTGTGGATTGTGCCTCCCGGAATGCCCCACCAGCTCCATTGATGAGGGCGACATATATACGATCAACCCGGACACCTGCAACGAATGTGAAGACCAGGATAACGGCCCTCACTGTGTCGAGGTTTGTCCTGTCGATTGTATTGAAAAAGCCGATTAGTTCTTACTTTTCGAAATCAATAACGCCGCTTGCTTGTAAGCGGCGTTTTTTTTATTTTTAATTTCATGCCGTATAAACATACCGATTCGAATACGACGTCAGATATCGGCTTGATCGTCACGGCGCCCGACCTGCCTAAACTTCTGGGCGACGCGGCTATCGGCCTTATTGCCGTCATTGCCGAGCCGACGGAATTAATAGAAAAAGACCAGATTGAAATAAACCTGGCGGCGGATACCCTTGAAGATCTGTATTTTTCATGGCTTTCCGAAATAATATATCTGAAAGACGCAAGGAATTTTCTGGTCTGTCGCTGCGATCTCAAGGTTGACAATTCGAGACCGTGCAGGGTGACGGGGAAAGTGTTCGGGGATTTCATTGACAGAGAGCGGCATACGCTGAAAGTCGACGTAAAAGCCGTAACTTATTATAAATTGCGCGTGGAAAAGAGAGATGACGAGTGGGAGGCGGAGGTGGTGCTGGACTTATGAATAAGTTAAAATTTATAAAAATAACCGAAAATATTTGGGAAATCCCGACCGATTTCAAAACCGGGATGAATGTGCCCGCGAGGATTTATTCGTCGGAGAAATTGATTGACGGCATCGATGACCGGGTGATCGACCAGATCACGAACGTGGCTTGTCTGCCCGGCATACAAAGGTATGCCTATTGTATGCCCGATGGGCATGTCGGTTATGGTTTTCCAATCGGGGGCGTGGCGGCTTTCGATATTGACGAGGGCATCATATCTCCGGGCGGGATTGGCTTTGATATCAACTGCGGGATGCGGTTATTGCGTACCAATCTTACATTGAACGATATCCGGCCCAAAATGGAAGCTCTTCTGAATGACCTTTTCGCCACGGTACCATCGGGCGTCGGGTCGAGCGGGTACGTTAAGTTAAACAATAATCAGTTTCGACAGGTTATGGAGCTCGGGGTGGGCTGGTGTGTCGAAAACGGTTATGCCACAGAAGCCGACCGGGAGCACGTAGAAAACAACGGCCGTCTCGATCATGCCGACCCCGATGCGGTTTCATCCAAAGCTGTCTCGCGCGGAATAAACCAGATGGGGACGCTCGGGTCGGGCAATCATTATCTCGAAGTCGAAATCGCCGCCGAGGAGAATATTTTCGATAAGAACGCGGCTATGCAATACGGGATTGACCGGGACAATCAGGTGCTGGTATCGATTCATTGCGGCTCGCGCGGGTTCGGGCATCAAATTGCGACAGACTATCTTCAGGTCTTCGGCAAATGTGCCGCCAAGTATGGCCTGACGGTCCGAGATAAAGAGCTCATGTCGGCGCCGGTGAATTCGGATGAAGGCAGAAAGTATTTTAACGCTATGGCCTGTGCGGCCAACGCGGCGTTTGTAAATCGACAGTTGATAGTCCACGGGGTCCGCGCGTCGTTTGACAGAGTTTTTAAAGGGGCCTCGTTCGCTCCCCAAATAGAGACCATCTATGACGTGGCGCACAATATCGCCAAACGCGAGATCTATGAAATCGACGGGGTTAAGAAAGCGCTGCTGGTGCATCGCAAGGGTGCGACGCGATCCTTTGGGCCGGGGCGGGATGAAATCCCGGCCAGATACCGCGCAATCGGTCAACCGGTGATTGTCGGCGGCTCGATGGAATCGGGATCGGCTTTGCTGAGGGGAACGGCTGAGGCGGACAGTTCGACTTTCGGGTCATCGCTTCACGGGGCCGGGCGGACGATGTCGCGCATCAAGGCAAAGAAGAAAATGCACGGTGATGAAGTCCGAAACCGCATGAAAGAGCGGGGTATTCTGGTAAAGACGGGATATATGAAAGGGCTTTCCGAAGAGGCGGGGTACGCCTATAAAAATATCGATCTGGTTACCGATGCCGTGGACGCGGCGGGAATTTCCAAAAAGGTCGCAAGGTTCTATCCGGTTCTAAATATCAAGGGATAAAAAAAAGAGGGCGCTACTCTGGTTGGGTAGAGGGGGCTAGGAAACTACCCAGGGACAGCAGAGAGTCACCCTCAAGGTATTTTCAATATGTTGATCTTCGGGATTAAGTCAAGTATTTTTTAATTATTTCGTCAAAATCTGACAAAAGAATTACCCATATTGGGGTTAGATTTATATATTGTATTTATAAGGTCTAATCGGAATTCTAAGATGCTCAAAGAAAGGCCGTTATGGACAGAGACGACCTCGATGGACAAGCTGCACGAAAAAGTGCCCGCAAAAAAAATACGCATAAAGACAAAAAGGCGACCGGGGGAGATTTATCCGCGAAATGGCACGCTTTGACCGAAAAGACACCGGCCTTAATTCTCGATATAAACCCGAAATACAAAATAATCAATCTCAACCGGATGTCCGGCGATGCTTCAACTCGAGATCTGCTCGGTGCGAATATATTAAGTCTCTTTTCCAAGAGCCATCACAGGCTGGCCAAAAAGGCCGTTGACGATTGCATCAAGACGCGTCGGGTGGGCCAATTAATTGCGCCGGAAAGCGGTGGTGATGAACACAACACCGCGTGGTACCGGATAATCCTGATTCCAAATGTCATAAAGGGACGGGTTGACTCAATCCTGCTGGTTTGTTTCGACACAACCTCGGAAATCAAAACGGAAAAGGCTTTTCGTGAAACCATGGAGTATTCCCGGGCCCTCTTAAATGCGACGACAGAAACAATTGCTTTGCTAGATAAGGAATGCCGCGTTCTGATAATCAACGAGACCGGAGCGCGACGATTCAGGAAATCTTCGGAAGAAATGGTAGGGAAGGCACTTTTTGATTCTTCAAACCGACTATTACCCAAAACCGTTCTGGAATCGAGGGCCAAATATATCCGTGGCGTTTTGAACACGGGCAAAGCGGTTAAATTCGAGGATGAACGAAACGGCATATTCTTCAGAAATCACATATATCCGGTATTCGACAAATCCGGAAAAGCCTACCGGGTGGTGATATATGCCGAAGATATTACGGATCGGAAAAAGGCGCAACTGGCGCTTAAAGAAAACGAAGAGCGCTTTCGCGAGTTGGCCGATTTGCTGCCGCAAGCCATATTTGAACTGGACGCAAAAGGGAAATTCGTATACGTCAACAAACAAGCGTATCAATCGTCAGGTTACACCGAAGAAGACGTAAAGAAAGGCGTAAGGGTAATAGATGCTTTCGCAGCCCACGAAAAAGGCAAAGTGAAAGAGAGAATGACAAAATTGCTGTCGGGAGAAAGGATTGCCGGCACAGAATATATTGCGCGGAGAAAAGACGGCAGTGTGTACCCGGTCGCGGTTTATTCAAGCCCGATTGTGCGAGACGGGAAGATAGTCGGGATTCGGGGAATCTCAATCGACATCTCGGAACGCAAAAAAGTGGAGCGCGACTTGACTCTGGCGCAGGAGAAGTACCGGTTGATCGTCGACAACGTCGGGTCATCGATTGCGATTTTCGATGAAACCGGGACCATATACTATGCGAACAAAATCGCCGCCCGGAGCTTTAATCTGGAACCGATCGAAATGATCGGGAAAACCATGTGGGATTTATTTCCAAAGAAGGTGGCCGATCATCAGGTGGAAACCATAAAATCGGTGATTCGTACGGGCAAAGAATCGACGAGTATCACAAAATCAAGACTCATCGATGAATCGCGATGGTTCCATACCGTTATTCAGGCAATCAAACCAAGCGGTGATTCCCCGGTGCAGGCCATGGTTATAGCGACGGATGTCACCGGAGACCGGGAAAATGATATAAGAAATACGGGCCGCCTTAAGCTCCTCGACAGGATCAGAGAGGCCGGCAATGCCCGGGATATGATATTATGCGGATGTCAGGCCATAAAGGAATTCGGACTTTATAATAAATCAGCGTTTTTTATGATAGGCGAAAAGGGAAAAGTGAATTTGATCGGAAAATTGGGCTTTCGCGCAAACGAATTGAAGAAGATACAGTTAATACTGGCCGACTTGGCGACCGAAACATTCAAACCCCGGCTCAGCAAAAAACTCCACGGCAGCTATTTGGTGCTGTCCAGAAAAAATGACGGGACATTGTTGCCCGGACCCATAGGCGATAAGCGAGACGGGAAGGCAAAAAAGTGGTCGCCATCCGCTCTGGGTCTTTTCTATCTGGAAGCGGGAGATGAAAGCAACCAGGAGTTCTTGGTTGTTGTCGGGGACCCTTGTGATGGCCGGAATCCATCCGAGCATGACTCCGAATACCTCCAGGAGATAGCGGAAATTATAACCAAAGACCTGCGACGGATAGACGGGATCGAAAGACTAAAAAAAGAAGAACAGGATCTTCGCGACGCCAACGTGGCCCTTGGCAAGGTTCTCGAACATATAGAGAAAGAAAAAAACGAAATAAGGCAGCAACTTGCGGCCAATATAGAACAGAATATAATACCGGTTTTAAATAAACTCGTCCGCGGCGATGGGACGGTCCACAGGGATTTTTATAATGTACTCAAGAACGAACTGAACGGGTTGGTTTTTGACAGTAGTGGCGTTGCTCAGCTATTGTCACGCTTAACACCGCGCGAGCTGGAAATATGCAATTTCATAAAAACCGGCCTTTCCAATTCTGAAATTGCATCGAATCTATTTATATCGGTCGGGACGGTCAAGAAACATCGGG
>CAZMWI010000042.1:0-18896 GCA_964569945.1 uncultured Ignavibacteriaceae bacterium | reverse complement strand
AGGCAGAAAAATGAAGGGGGATATTATCCGACAGTCCCGCAATGAAGTCGGTTATTTGTTCGAAATCGGCGTCCGAATCGTTCAACCCCGGTATCACCAGGTTGGTGACTTCCAGATGCTTGCCCGCCTTAAACAGGTTCACAATAGCGCTTTTGACCGGTTCCAGCTGCCCTTTACAGACTTTTTTATAAAAAGCGGGGTTCATGCTTTTAAGGTCGATATTGGCGGCATCTATCAGAGGCAATAGCTCCCGAAACGGTTCTTCATTGATATAACCGTTACTGACTATGACATTCTTCAGACCCTTTTCCCTTACGGCAGCGGCGGCATCAAGAATATACTCGAACCAGATTAACGGTTCAGAATATGTGTAGGCCACGCCAATCGATCCCGATCTCCCGGCGAGGACAGCCAGTTCCAATGGCTCCAAATTCCGGGTCGGGACTTTCATCTGTGATATTTCCCAGTTCTGGCAGTTTTCGCAGCTGAGATTGCAGCCGTTGGGGCCGGTCGAAAAGATAACAGTGCCGGGATAAAAATGATACAGTGGCTTTTTCTCTATCGGATCATAGGAAGCCGAGACAATCTCACCGTAATTATCGACCATAAGGCGACCGTCGATATTGGTCCGGCAGCCGCAAATACCGGTTTTGGATTCGGTCAAAAGGCAGTTGGCCGGACACAGACGGCACCGGACCTTTTTATCTTCAAGAGATTCCCAGTGTTTCGCTTCGACGTTCATCAGTCCTTTCCGCTTTGTTTCGCGATATATTTTACGGCATCATAAAGATTGTCGGCAACGGTTTCGGGCTGGAAGGGGTCGTTGGAAAAGAGCTTACCGATACTTTCCTGCCCGTACCCGGTGCGGACCAGTATCCCTTTCCCCCCGGTGCTGTAGGCCAGACAAACGTCGGAGAGCTTGTCGCCGATGCAGTACGATGCGAAGGGGTTTATGCCGAACTCATGCACGGCCTGCTCGACCATCCCCGCCGCCGGCTTGCGTAGAAAAGATTTTTGCGCGAATGGTTCAATTGTACCTCGCTCATGGTACGGACAATAAAATATTTCGTCGATGGCTGCGTTGTTCTCGGCGAAAAGAGACTTTATTCTATCATTGACCAATTCCACCTGTTCGAGACCGAAATATCCCCGCGCCACCCCGGATTGATTCGACAAGACGATGATCTTGTACCCCAGTGAACGAGCCATCCTTACGGCTTCGATAGATCTGGTTTCGGGTTCAATTTGATCGGGATCGGATAAGAAGCCCTTTTCTTTTATCAGGGTACCATCGCGGTCGATAAAAAGCGCCTTATTATTTTTCGGATTTTTTTCGAGACGGTCGGTTATTCGGGACAAGACATGATCGACGTCAATTCGCGTAAAGCAATACTGCTGATCGCGAAAACACGGCTTTTGGCCGTGCAGAGAGCACGGTCGGCAAGGCTCGTCGACCTGAATTACCTCATCGTGCCATCCCCTCGGGGAAAAACCGAGGGTCGGGTGGGTCGGACCGAATAAGGCAAGCACCGGCGTTCCGACCGCCGATCCGATATGCATCAGGCCCGAGTCGTTGCATAAAAGAAGACTGGCTCCGGCAATTATTGATGCAACTTCCACCAGTGGTGCATTAATTAATGTCTTTATATTGGCTGACTTATTGGTCTCGAATTGTTCACCCAACCCCTTTTCTTTTTCGGTCAACAGAAGGACAATATCAGCGATGTTGTTGTCGCTCAGTTTGACAATCAACTCACGAAAACGATCCAGCGGCCACTGCTTAGGCGCGTATGATGCGCCCGGTGCAATTGCCACGGTTGGTCTATTCGAAGTAGTTTTCAGTGCTTCCGGTAGCCTTAATAAAGGCCGTCTGGTGAAGACGTCTCCCCCGCAAGCCTTGACGGCGCTGTTATAAAGATCAATCGTATGCGGTGGGGCGGGATCAATCTTGTCGAACTTGACCGCCATCATCCTTTCGCGACGCCTTTTGGGATATTGAGCCTTTACCGAGGCCGCGATGTGCCTCATCCAGTATTTTGATCGCAGATTACCGTGCAGATCACAAACAATATCTATACCCAGACTGTCGAAATATTCACCTGTCTGGAAAAGCCTTATCAAATTGATTTTCCGGGGCAAAGGAGTTGCTTCATCGACGCCGGGCATGAGCCCGACCAGCGGGACATTTTGCTCGCGCGTCAGAAAATATATTTTTGAATCAGGGAAGGACAGTTTGAGATTTATAAGCGGCGCCGAGGCCAGGACGACGTCACCGATCGACCCCAGCCTGATTATCAGAATATTTTTCATGTCAGAGGAAATATAGCAAACCGAACGCCCCGACCAAAAGACAATAAATGCCGAAATACTGGAATTTGCCTTTGCGGATAATGCTTAGAAGCAGATATACCGCCAGCAGTCCGGACAGAAACGACATAACCGTCCCGACCAGATAATGACCTAAAAGCGATGTATCAAGACCGGCTATTTCCTTGGCTTTAAAAATTATCGCTCCGGTAATAGCCGGAATCGAAAGCAAAAATGAAAATTCGGCGGCGGTAGTGGCTTTGACTCCGGAAAACAATCCGAACGATATTGTCGACCCCGAGCGCGAGATACCGGGGAATATAGCCATCGCCTGGCCTATACCTATTATCAACGTATTAAGCCACGTCAGTTTCTTTTCCTTTTTCGGAGCCAACCCGGTCAGCAGGAGCATGACGCCTGTAACCAGGAGCATAACCGATGTCAGTGCGGGCGAATCGAAAGCCGATTCGATGGCATGTTCGAAAGCCAGGGCGATTATTACGGCCGGTATGGTTCCGATTATGAGAAACAGGACGAGCTTTCTCTGTTCAACCATAGTCGAATCGAACAGTGATTTGATCATGGCGATTATCTGTTTGCGGAAATAAATCAAAACCGCCAGAAGAGTACCGAGATGGACGAGCAGTTCAAAGGTTACGCCGCTGCTTTTGGCACCAAGAAGGTGTTCGACAAGGACAAGATGGCCCGATGACGAGACCGGCAAAAATTCGGTCAAGCCCTGAACCAATCCCAGTATTATTGCGTCGAAATAGTTCATATTAAAAGCTCCGGCCTAAGGCCGGAGCCTTTCTAAGTATTAATTTTTAATTGTAATATTTAAAATGCCCTGATATCAACGCCGGTGAAAAGCCCGAAGTTTCCGTCGATCTGCAGTTCACCATAAAGATGAAAATCCTGGGTCATTTCGAATTTCGTCCCGAGATTCAGCCCGGCCCGGAAATTAGAGTCGGAACCGGCATTATCGACTGAAAAATGTTCCAGTCGGATATCTAATCTGGCATAAGGTACCAGTCGGCGCCCCGAAGCAAACTTATACGGTATGGACCCGATTGCGTTGGCGCCAAGATCCCACACGTTGGCGTTTTCGATATTCGTATATTCAAAGAATCCGCCGAAAGCAAGATCAAACGGGTTCTTCGTGTGACGATCGTAATAATCCATGAATTCGTACTTAAAATCCGCCGATAGAGTCAGCACCGGGTCGGAATTTGCGTAATCCGGGTCAAAGAATCCCAGCCGAAAACGGCCTTCGGTGTAATCAGAAAATCCATATGTAATAGACCCGAACAGAGTCGTGCCATCGTCGCCGATTCCGGCGAAACCTCCTATATACCCGACTCCGAAACCGCAGGCGTCGGCGGTAGAAAGATAGCCGGTGGTTAAACCGAAAGCGTCGGCAAAAGCCGAAGGGCCAGCCAGAACAACTGCCGAAAACAAGATAACCGCGCCTAATTTCTTGAAATTCATCCTATCCTCCATGTTGTATCAATATTTTTTTGAAGTCTATTATTGTTGTTATACGGTGTCAACAAAAAATCTGTTGCGACAACTTTATTTATCGGGGATTCTTTTAGTTGACAAGCGTTTATGAGGCGGCATATAATTTCAAATTACATTTGAACAAAGAATTATTGCCATCCTGCTGGAGGATATGAATGGAAAGGAAACGACAACGTTGGGGGACTCGTATCGGTGTAATCCTGGCCGTAGCGGGCTCGGCGGTCGGACTCGGTAATTTCCTTCGTTTCCCGACCCAGGCGGCCATGTTCGGCCAGGGCGCCTTCATGATACCTTATTTAATTGCCCTGGTTGTGGTGGGTCTTCCCCTGGTATGGGTTGAATGGACGGCCGGGCGATTCGGCGGCGGATTCGAACATTCGAGCGTTCCGGGAATTTTTCAATCGTTATGGAAAAAGAACCGCTTTATCAAGTATTTCGGCATACTTGGAATTTTCGGGCCCTTCCTGATTTATATGTACTATGTCTATATCGAGTCGTGGTGTCTGGCGTATGCGTACTATTCACTGACGGGTCAACTGGCCAATATTGCATCAAGCGGCGGCTTCGTCGAATTTTTGCATAACTACCAGGGCGTGACCGCAAGCACCGGGGCATTCGCCGGGACGGTACCGGCTTTCGTATTCTTCCTGATTACATTTATCCTGAATATTACCGTAACCTATTTCGGTATTAAGGGTGGAATTGAAAAATTATGTAACATAGCTCTACCGGTTCTGTTTTTCTTCGGAATCGTGCTGGCGGTGCGAGTTATCACTTTGTTTGCACCCGATCCGGCCCATCCGACCTGGAGTTCGATCAACGGTCTCGGATTTTTATGGAACGCCGATTTTTCTGCATTAAAATCCGTGAAGGTCTGGATGGCCGCGGCGGGACAGATATTTTTCACTCTATCTGTCGGTATGGGTGTAATCCTGACATATTCGAGTTATCTTAAAGACGATGATGATATCGCCTTGTCCGGGCTGGCGGCGGCATCCACCAACCAGTTTGCTGAAGTTGTTGTCGCCGGCTGTCTGGTGGTCCCGGCAGCGTTCATATTCTTCGGTCCGGACAAGATAGTCAGCATCGCGCAATCGGGAAGCTTCAATATCGGATTCGTGACCATGCCGCAAATATTCAACCAGATGACGCTTGGGGCCATATTCGGTTTCCTGTGGTTTTTCATGCTGTTCCTGGCAGGGATTACATCGTCGATATCGCTGGCGCAGCCGTCGGTGGCTTTCATGGAAGATGAATTCGATATACCGAGAACGAAAGCAGTCAAGATTTTCGGGGTCGCGATGTTTATTTTATGCCAACCGGCGATCTGGTTCATTCACCGGGGCGTGCTCGATGATTTCGATTTCTGGGGCGCTAATCTCATAATCGTCCTCGGGGCGACACTCGAAATTATCCTTCTGGGCTGGGTGTTCGGCATGAACAAAGCCTGGGAGGAACTTCACAAGGGCTCGAAGATCAGGATTCCGAGAATATTCATGTTCATCACGAAATATATTACGCCGCTGTGCCTGTTGGGACTTCTGGGCTGGTGGTTCGCCACGGAATGGCTGCCGGTAATAACCATGAAAACCGTCGCCGACGCAAACGTACCATATGTGCTGGGCGGACGCTTGCTGCTGTTGGCGTTGTTCGTATTTCTGGCCGTTATGGTATTCCTGGCCTGGCGGCGGCGCGACGAGAAGAAGTACTATTGAGGAGGCCGGTGCAATGACAATCGGAGGATGGATATTTTTTATACTGGCCGGGGGGACTATAACGGCCATAATGACATATTGCTATATCAAAGTGTTTACGGATTCGTCGGATAATAATAAGGCGGGATAACCGAAATATTAATAGATATTGTACCGTGCAATCCTGTCACGAAGGGTATTGCGCGAAATACCAAGAATTTCAGAGGTTTTGACCTGGTTGGAACTGAAATGTTTCAGGCAGGACGAGATCAAAGCTTTCTCGAGCGACGATTCAAGGAAATAATAGATTTTCCCTTCCGAGGAATTTATTAGCCTCGGCAGAATGGGATCGATGATTTTTTTGAAAAGTTCGGTATAGTCGTCCTGAAGATTTTCCAGGTCTATTTCGACTTTCCCTTCAAGTTCCGATGCGATCGGGAAATCCTCGGATTGAAGAGTATCGGTCTTGGTCATGACACAGGCGGTGTGCACGTTGTTTTCCAATTCGCGGACATTGCCCGGCCAGGCGTATTTGGCCAGCATCGCGGCGGCTTTGGGTGCGACGCTCTTGATTTCTTTGCCAAGCTGCTTGGAAAACTTCTGCACGAAATAATCGGTCAAAAGCGGAATGTCTCCCCTCCGTTCACGAAGCGGAGGAACGTAGATTGACACTACCTTCAACCGATAAAACAGGTCGACCCGGAACGAGCCTTCCTTCATACACTGCACCAGCGATTTGTTGGTAGCGGCGATGACGCGTACGTCGACTTCGATAGACTCGTTGCCGCCCACTCTTTCCAATTGTTTCTCCTGCAAAACCCTCAGGAGCTTGGATTGAGTCAGAAGAGACATATCGGCGATTTCATCGAGGAATATGGTCCCTTGATTAGCCTGCTCGAATTTACCGAGGCGTTTGAAATAGGCTCCGGTGAAGGCACCTTTTTCGTGACCGAACAGCTCTGATTCCAGAAGAGTCTCGGCCAGGGCGGCGCAGTTGACCGAAAGAAATGGCTTGCTCGCGCGTGAGGAATTGCGGTGAATTGCACGGGCAATCAGTTCTTTACCGGTACCTGATTCGCCGAAAATAAGAATAGCGGCGTCGGATTTGGAAACCTGCCCGATCAGCTTGGCGATTTCCACGATTTCCGGTGATTTGCCGACTATCTCACCGACTGTGAACTCTTCTTCGGCTATTTTCGTATCCGGAGCGACACTAACCTTATGGCGGTTAAAACCACAGGCTTTATTGACAGTATTAATCAGCTTCTGAATTTCGAAAGGTTTGGTCAGGTACTCGTATGCGCCTTCGCGCATCGCTTCCATCGCGTTCTCAGTGGAAATAAACCCGGAGATCATAATGATGGGAACGTCGAGATTGTTCAGCTTGGACTGCTTCAAGAGGTCGAGGCCCGACATAGTGGGAAGATTGACATCGAGCAAGACACAGTCGATATTGGGGTGTTCGCGCAAAAACTCGACCATGATCTGGCCGTCATCAAGAAAGTAAAATCGATAACGTTCGGAATCAAACAGATTGGCCAGGGACCGGCTTATTTCGGGATCATCATCAATAATTAACAAATTTTTCATGCTTCAGCAATTCCCCAATAAATTCTTTAATTTTATCGGAAAATCGCGGCAAATAATTAGTGACAAAATGATAGAAGTGCTTAGTTTTTGAGCTTTTAGGGGAAATTAATCTACAATTCTAAATAGATTAGTTCTGGCCGGTCGGCAGCTATTTGGCTTCATCCATAAGAAATTTGACAACCGTCCCGGACAAGATAAAATTGACTATCATATCGACGATCACACCGCCGACGAGGAAGTATAACATCAACTCCGGCGTGAACTTGTCGACGATAGTTGGGGCGTTCTCGAATATATAGGCAAACGGAACAGTCAGCAGATACGGTAGAAATGCAAGGAAGAACGAAAAAATGGGATATTCCGCAAAAAATGACAGCGAGGTTTTGAGCGCCTTGAAGATGCCGTCTCCGTATACGACAACGGCCGGGATGGCATAAATGAATAGCGAATATATTATTACCGTCAGAATCTTCATGGCAACGCTCAGGAGCATTATCCGGCGGGGACTCCCCGCCAGAAACGAAGAGAACAGGCCAGGGATGAACTCGTTGGCGGCCAAAATTAAAGCTGAGATAACGCACCAGACAATAAGCAGCGGAATCCACTTTTTAAAAACGGCTTTATATCCGGGCGCCGGGAATGAATCAGAATAGGCTTTAACAAATAACGCCGCCGCCAGACCCATCGTCAGCCCTTCGAATAGGACACCAAGGATATATTTGCCCCATGCTACAACCGATGGCAGCACCATATAAAGCCCCGGATAGTGGCTCATAACCTCGGCCGTACGGTCACCAATAAGTGCCACCAGGGGCCTCAGAACGGCATATACGGAAGGATTTGTATAGTTGGCTGCCAATAATATTACGATAATTTGAAGTGCGGCATATACTGCCAGCGGCACCCAAATGCGGAATCTGAATAGTCGGCCAAAAGTAGCCAGATACAGCCCGATAAAGCGATTTAATTTTTCGAGCGCTCTCATGTCGGGCGGATATCCTTTATGGCACCGTTATTGTGACTTCATTGGAACCGGTTGCCAGACCCTGCTGATCGAATACGAACACGCGATAGTGAAAAGTACCCGGTGTCGGATTGATATCAGAAAATTCCGTTTGCGATTTACTTTCCGTAATCCAGATAATCAGGTCGGTGTCGGTATCCTGAATTCCCGCCGAATTGTCTTTGTAAAGCCGATACGTTTCGAAGTCATTGTCCGGGCTGGACGTCCAGCTTAATGATATGGAGCGGTTGCCGTCGTTATCGGTCACCAGTTGTGCCGCCAGAGTCACGGCCGTAGGAGGATTCGCAATAGTCAAATATTCCGATGCCGTAAGGTCCGATGTGGCAACGTTGCCGGCTTCATCCTTATAGCTACCGGTTACCAGTCCCTGGGCGACCTGAACGTCTAACGGTACCACATAGGCCCGTGAGAACAAACCATCATCGGCGGCGACATCGCCGTGAGTGCCATCGTCGTACAATATCATATTGGAACGACCGGGAAACGAGACGGATGCCTCTCCCCCGACTTCACCGGCTTTGACATAAAACGAAATCGTTTCACCCGAAGAAAACACTGTCCCGGACGGTCTGAAATACACCGAGTCGACCTCGGCCCGGGTATCGAGAATTATATCGTCGTGCACCGGCGCGGTAGAAAGTGACCCATCGGTGAAGTAAAATTTCGCATAAACGGTCTTGGGACCGTCGTTTTCAGAAAGCTGAAAGCTCTTGATTGAACTGTAGTTTTGCCATTCCGCGTCCGTAAGGTTTTCATTCTCAGAAAGCTGGACAAATCTCGCGGAAGTCGGGATAACGAAAGAGACGTTAACGCTCCGGCTCATGGCGTAATCATCGCCGTTATTAATCGATATCGACGATACACCAACCATCGTGGTGGACATGATCGACCTGGAGCCTTCAAGTCCGTCCGCAACGGAACTGATGGACACGCTGTAGGCTTTGCCCGAAATTAAATTATCGAGGATTTCGACAAACAGCGATGTCGTATCCCAAAGATTCAGGTGAGCCTGAACTGTATCCGGCCCATAATAAATTTTAAAATAATCGACGGCGTTTGTATCCGATACCTGCCACGTTACCTGTACGCCGTTGTCGATATGGGTCATACGCAGTTCAATCGGTACCGGCGGAGGGTCGGGCAGTTGAATGTCGAGTTTATCGGAATTTATATATCTGCTGCACCCAGATGCAATCAGGACCAGCATACTCAATAATATTACTTTTTTCATATTTGGCCCCTTACTCCTAAAAATCCCACGACAGGGTTATCTGCCCGCCGCCGTTCATCAGATCAGGTTCAAGAGATATCTGGTCGACAAGGATACTGCTTTTTTGCTCCGGGAAAAACAGCAAAGCATCGAGGAAGCTCAGCGACCACACGGCAATCGTGGCCCCGATCGTGATCCGCCTGATATTTTCAGCGTCATAGGCATCCTTGCGGGCCGATTCCAACATGGGGTACAGACTCTGCTTTTCCGCGTAGTCGGTCACCCGATTGTACTGCGCCAAATAATCGTCATATGTCTTACGCTTATCGTCGAACTTGTTGTCGGCTATGAAATATGAGGCTACTGAACCAGCCGCCAGCATCATGAAAGCGACGCCTTTGGTCTTGCGGTCAGAATAGGCTTGACCCCAACCGGGTATAAACAGCGACCTGAAAGCCGCCTTGAATTTCGTTTTAGCCGTCAGGTCAACGTCGAGCTGAGTGTGCTTTGATGTACTCAGGAACAGGCTGGAATTATAGGTTTCATATCCGGCCTTTTTTATATGGACATCGAATTCGCCCTCAAGCCCCTGGGGAAACGTAATGGGCGTAACACCCCGGACCGTCAGTGCCCCGGCCACTTCAACTTCGGCCCCCGGTGGTGTCGTTTGCACGGTCAGCCCCGACGTCGTATTTTGAGCCATTAATACGGGGGTAATAAAAAGCAGTAAGGCTGCCAAAATCCCTTTGGTTATCATATCCCTATCTCGCATAAAATTTCCTTTTTTACTATGATCGGGAAAGATATAAATTTTTATAGGTCAATTCAAGCAATAAAAAACCGCACCTGCGGAGGTGCGGTCGAAATTTTTATTCAGTTTACTTGTCAACAGGCACCCTTGCCGGTAATGACCACGACGACGGTGCGCATCAAAATCTTGACATCACTCCAGATGGACCACTCCTTGATATAGTTGATATCAGCCTTAAGCTTGACTATCACCGATTGCAGAGAGCTGTCATAGCCGCTGGAAACCTGAGCCAGACCGGTGATACCGGGCTTGACATTCAGGCGAACCCTGTATTCGGGGATCTTCTCGGCGAAATCTGAGACGAAATTCGGTCGTTCGGGCCTTGGTCCGACCATCGACATTTCGCCCTTAAGGACATTGATCAGCTGCGGGATTTCGTCAACGCGCGTCTTGCGCAGGAATCGTCCCAGCCGCGTGATTCGAGGGTCGTTTTTCGACGCCCAAACCGGCCCGCAACTCCGCTCGGCGTCCTGAACCATGGTGCGGAACTTGATAACTTTGAACGGTTGTCCGTGGTAATCCTGGCGACGGCGGTCGCGCAGGCGGCGGTCGCTGTCAACCATGGAGCGATACGCGCGGCGGCTTTTCTTACGCCTGTTAATGCCTATTCGGTCCTGGGTATAGAACACCGGACCTCGGCTGTCCAGCTTTATCAAAATCGGAACTATAATGAAAAATGGAATGCACATTATTAAACCGATTGCGGCACCCAAGACATCAAGCGCTTTCTTGAGAAACCTATCAATCATAGTCATTACCACCTTTATGGGATGTCTGACATTATCCGTGGCAATTAAGATAAAGAACATGACTGCCATAACAAACAGAATACCGCCAAAGTATTCGGAGAAAAAGAACTTTAAAGAATCAACCAGGGATCCTATGGGTTGACGGGGCAGCTTTTCTACCTGCTCCAAACCGACGGCAGATCCGATCGGCAAACCAAACCTGTTAGCAGTGAGAGTAGTTACTTCCGATGACGGGTTGTTATCAAAATCGCCTATTTTCATTAAATCTAACCTAAAATCTTCCTACTTAGAAAACCCATGGTAAGCGGCTCAATAGCCGTTTTCTTCCTATTGAGCAAAAGGACTGCCAGAAAAGTCTTTGGAATATTAAAAATGCGCAAATATTGCGCAAGGTCTAGCTGATATCATATCTTGTTATTATTCAACAAGTTGAATATAACCACAATGTCCAATCTGGATTGAGTTGTATACTTTTAGCATTTCCCGATTATGCAATTGCAAATACTCGTGTAAACTCAATCATAATAGATGCACGCCATTGCGCATTGTTTAGGAAATAGATTGCAATTTGCAATAAAAAACGCCCGGGAGATCGCCGGACGTTATTTATACGGACCTTTGAATCGTCTAATTAATTGGTCAACTTGAAGTTAACCGTAAAGCGATGGATCGAATCCGATCCGGCTCCCGATCCGGGAGAATAAGCGTAATCTATTCTGGCCGGTCCAACCAATGCCCCGGCTCCGAAAGCCATTCCACCGGCCATGCCGTCGGGAGAGTCATCCAACTGATAGTTGTATCCCAGCCGGAGGAAATATTTATGTTCGTAGCCGTATTCAATGCCATTCTTGAAGGCCGAGCTGCTTTTAAAGCCATAATCGTATTCCGTCACGGCCGTCATTGATCCATCGAGCCAGCTTGTAGCCGCTCCGAACCTGAGATAAACCGGGAGGTCTTCTTCGACTGAATTAAATTTTATTTTCTGCCCTACGTTCGAAAGACTCAATCCGAACAAGTACTTATCGTAGCGGGCGCTGACGCCGAAATCCCCGGCAATCGCCGACGCCCGTGTCCCGGCGAGATTCAAATTTATATATTTGGCACTGGCCCCAATTGAAAACACATCATTGGCCATATAAGCCGCAGACAAGACCATAGCCATATCATTGGTCGCGCCGACATCGCTAATGGGATTATCGAACTGGTCGTATCCCTGGATATCACCATAGCTCAGATAGGTAATGCCGCCCGCCATAGCCAACCGGTCGTTTACGGGGACATTTATTGCCATATGTTCGAATTTGATATCCTGATACCAGGAAAAATGCGAAAGCGACAGCTGGGGATATTGTTCAAGGGTAAGCCCGGCCGGATTCCAGTAGAGAGCCGATGGCCCGCTGGCCACGGCCGTATATGCCCCACCCATGGCAGCCGACCTGGCGTCAGTATCGATATTAAGAAAATCAGCCACAGTCTGGCCGTTATCCTCGGCAATAGCAACCTTACCGAGCAGGGCGGCAACAATAACCATCAATCCCCAGATGAACAGTATTCTTGAAATGCATCTACCCGCCATTACAAACCTCAACTTTCCTGTTTTTCATTATGCTTCTTGCGGTTATAATGGCAGAGATGATGCCCGATGAGTCAAGCTCGACAAGAAATTTGAATTCCTTTTTCAAGGCCTTGCCCGGACCAGGTAATCTATTGTAATCCTTGTAGTTATATTGTCGTTCAGTCATTCTTGAAATGGCTCTCCCCTAAGCCATTTTCGGGGTGTAAAACTCTGAATTATTACTTATACGGTCATGTTCTAATCAGGCTACCTGATGATCCCCGTAATTAATCTTTAAGTCGCTATATTCCATAAGTTTGCGGTTGTGCGTCAATTTTGAACAATATCTCTTAATATGTTTCATTCTTCATCAAGACGGACTCAAACTTATGGCCTGTCTCCTATACTTATGCATAAGGATATTAAATTTTTTAACTCGTCGTCAATAAAAAAATAGAAATAATCAATTTATGCGTCCATTTAAGTACTATATCCGCATGTACTTACACCAGCAAGTAATGCGGACCGATGTGTGTGTATAAAATTTATCGGTGAAAATAAAAAATAAATTAACGCAGACGAGTTTTCATCTGTCGATATTTATCTGAATTCAATACCAAATTGGAAGAGAGGTTCATCGATGATATCTCTTCTTTGGCATTGGCGATTCTTTCCTGGGTGTCCGGATGCGACATGGTTAGGCTTTCGAAAAAATTCGGGGAGCCGTCGGACATCTGTGCCAGCTTCTCGAACATGCTTATTGCGCCGCGAGGATCATATCCCGTTTGAGTCATATACGTTATGCCATAGGAATCCGCTTCGCGCTCGTTCTCACGTGAGTAGCTGGCGAAACTCAGGCCCACGGCCATACCAACCGCGGCATTGAGAGCGTCTGAGCTGTTCCCCAAAACGAGCTGTTGCAGCAGTGCCACTCCCATTGCGGCCTGAAGCCTTTTAACGCCGTGGCGGGCCACTACGTGCGATATTTCATGGGCCATGACGGCGGCCAGTTCGGCTTCGTTATCCATATTTTTTAAAAGACCCGTGTAAAGATAAATATGACCGCCCGGAGTGGCGAAGGCATTGACCAGATCAGTATCAATGATCGCAAAATGGTACTGAATATCACGCCGGTCACAATGGGAAACTATATTCTGACCGATCCTGTCGACATAGTTCAGCCACGCCGTATCAGTGAGCATCCTATTCTGTTCACGAATCTGGGCGTCGGCATCCTGTCCGATTGAAGCTTCGGTGGCCGAATCAATAAGTATGACCGACTTTTTCCCGCCCGGCCCGGTAGTTGCGCAGCTGATCAGCAAGGCCACCAACGGAAAAATGACTGAGAATCTAATTTTGTTCGAAGTTATTTTCATATCTTCAGTTTCTCAGCGAAATCGCCTATTATCGGCAGGCGGTACTGCTTGCCCTGAATACCGAAAATAATCCCGGCTACCGAGGCACCGAGCGCGAAGATAATAATCGCTTTCCAGAACAGGCCAGACAGACCGGGTATCAGGAAAAACAGAGCCAATAATTCCACGAGGAAAAGTATAAAACCCTGACGGCTGTGGAACCGGGCTTGCTCGTTGTCTCTCATTTGCAGAAGAGGGATCAGGCATAAAAACGGAATATATGATAATATAGCGGCGATCGTTCCGCGGTCGCGGTCGAATTCGGCTCTGCCCGAGGCCTCGAATGAACCGTCAAGATTGGGAATGTCCGATTCTTTTCGGGCTTCCCCGTTGGAATTTGCGTTTTCCTCTTTGAAAAATGAACTCACTTTATCGCTCCCTGCTTAAACTTGCCAAAATATTTCCTTATCCCGCTCGGGCAAATCAATCCTGATGGGATTATCGGCGGGCCATTTTTCAATCAATTTATCTTTATTGTACAAAGCTATCGTCATGGAAATCTCTCCGTAGCCAGTGGACGTCAGGATTTTCCTGTCGAATCCCGCTTCAAAAACCCGCTCAAAAACGGACTCGACACCCAAGCTGTCATCTTTGAAGCCATTTTTAAAATCGAAGCCGTATTGCCCCGATGACCCAAAGTCAACCACAAGCCTGCTGTTTTCCGCCACAACTAAATGAAATCGTTTTTCAAAGTCAAGGCGAATATAAAATCGATCGTAATCGAAGGCGAAGTAAATATTGGAAATGTAATGTTCTGTCCGATGCATGGCTAGGCAGGCAAGGCCGCATTGAAAATGCCCCGAGCCGCTCCACTCATAATAATGGGTTATTTGACCGTCAAGGACAGGAGTAATTAGCGATTCCGGGGCCGATAAAAACGAGCGCAGGTGTCCTTTGAATATGGGTCGCGACAGTTCCTCGGGCACGTCCTGCCCCAGTATGATGTAGGCCCGGCTCAAATGCCTTCTAAACAGGGCGTCGAATCGGGGATTGTGAACGCCTATATGATCGTCGCCATACCACCAGCACCAGTCCGATCCTTCAGCGATATAAATCTGCTCCCAGGCTTCCTTCGCGGCTTCCTTTGCCTGCGGATTTTGTTTTTCGAATTCAACGACCTTCTGTCGGGCTACAAAAAGCAAATCCCAGGCCATATTATCTTCGGGATGGCCTATCCAGATTTGAAAATTATGTCGTATCCACGAACCCGCCAAAACAGACGGCAGATTCATGGCTTTGGTTTCACGTGCAAGTTCCGAATACCCGCTGATCCTGAACTCATTACTTTTATTCAGGGTTTCGTACATTGCCGTCAGGAAACCCACGCCATCATCGGGATAATATTCCCACGCATTTTCACCGTCGAGAATAATCGGAATAACCCGATCTTCCTTGGGGACGCTGCACTCGCGGTCGATCTGACGCAGGCTGTGCAGAAAATCGCCAATGGCCCGCTCGGGGTGCCAAGACGCATATACGAAACCGATTTTATCCGAAAGGATCCGGTCGCGGAAGAAGATTTTCAGCCCGGAGGCCTTCGAGTATTCGTATGACCGATAAGAGCAATTATAATCGGGCGTTATTCCGGATTTATGAAGAGAGCCGCTTAGAATTTCTTCGTCGGATGCGGTCCATGAAATCCCGGCCGATTTGATAAGCTCCAGCACCGGCTCTGAAACAGATCCCTCGGATGGCCACATGCCCTCGAGATTCCCGCCAAATATATCCGAAAATTGCCTGCATGATTTTTCGATTTGCACAGCTGCGTCTTCGGGGAACTTGAAGGCGTGCTCAGGCAGATCAATATCTGAAATCGCCTCGCGGGCGCTTTCATGATCCACCAAAAGCGGCAAGATCGGATGATAATAAGGAGTGAAGGATATGTCGATACGGTCTTCCTCATACAGCCTTTTATATGTGGGGATGATCCTTCTCAATACGTCCAGATGGAACGCAAGCAGCTCGCCTTTGTCTTCCTCCGTAAAGTCTCTTCCCTTTTCAAACAGGCGGCGTACGGGTTCTTCCGTACGAAACATCCGGTCGACCCAGACCAGATTCGACCAAACCTGAAGGTCGCGCCATTCCGACGCCGAAAAGATTTTGACGGCCAGGTCAAGGTCGGTGCCACAACCGTCTTTCTTACGGTATAACTGGCGATAGCGTACGTACGGTTCAACCATTGTCTGATGATTGGCGGAAAAAAATGTCTCCAGAATTGTCTTTTTTTGTTCGGGCGCAAGCTCCCGGGCCGAAACCAGACTAAGATCGAAATGATAATCGGTTATGCCACTATTATAGAGCCCGATTTGATCGAGCAGTGACGGAACCAGGTTAAACGTACATCGGACATTTTCGTACCGTGACGCCAATAGAGCCATATCGAGATAGTCCTTGACTCCGTGAAAACGGACCCATGGCATATCGAGTTTATTGGTATCGGGATTAAAATAGTACGGCTGATGCATATGCCACAACAGACCGATTTTTGTTTTTTGGTCGGCTGACACAGGCATCCTCCGCGCTAATGGATACGCTTATTGCATATAGAGCTGGTACGCCGTAAAATACTGATCCGACCCCGCAAATTCTTTTCCGAGAATGTCGAGTTCCGGCTTGATTTTGTCTTTCTCGCCAAGCTGGCTGTAGCAGCGAATCGCTCCCAGGAGATAATCCGGTTTGGCCGGCGTGTCAGGATAAGTGTCGATCGCTTCGAGATATTTGGCAGCAGCCTCGGCGAACTTCTGTTGGCTTTCCAGGCTTGATGCTATCCCGGCGATGGCAGACGAAGTCGTCAGAGGGTCAAGATGGTACTTATCGATGTACTTTTGAAAGGCGGCGATGGCTTCTTCGTAGTCTCGGCTTTCGAAATAGGCGTTCCCCAGGTTAAACTGGGCCCGGCCCACGACGTCGCCGCTGTAATTATCTATAATATCGTTAAAACTCAGGATTGCCGGTTGATAGTTCCTGGTCTGGAGTTGATTGAGAGCCTGGCTGTATTTTTGAAGAGCTTCCTGTTCCATATCGGATTGATGACCGGCGTAATAAAAGGCGCCAACGACAATAATAATGATCGCGGCGACAACAACGGCGAAAATCTGCCAGTTATCTTCCAGCCAGTTCCGCGTCTTGAGCATTGCGGTCGTGAATTTATCTTCTTTTAATTCCTGTTTGGTAATCTTTACTTTCGTACCCATACCGTTTCCATCCGTTATATACCTTTTATATGTTATCGACCGAGCGCTGAGTTCCCTTATTTGCTAAAAAAATAGAGGCCGATATTGCCCTCGACCCCTAGTATATTATTTCATGCCTTAGAAATACCCGGTAAACGAAACATTAATTCTGTGGTTGTTCCATTTATTTTCAAGCTTTAAAAAGTCACCGTCGTATAGCTTCTGCGAATACCGCGTATTGGTATAAGCAAAATCGAGCTGGATTTGCGACCAATAGATACCGGCACCGACCGCCACGCTGAAACCTTTTATATTGTCGGTATTACTGTCAAAGGCATAGTATATTCTTGTTGAATCGTTCGTGGCCGAACCCTTTTCACCCTGATACAGAGTCGTGATATTGGTGATATTGCCGTCGGGAAATGCTTCATTCCGGAATCCGGCCCTGAACGGAATAATACCGACCGGGGTCTCCCAGCGGTATTCCGTGCCGATGCGAAACTGGAAGACATTGCTCCAGTTTAAATCATTAGGCGAATAGAATTCAATCCGCTCTCCGCCCGCGGTCAACTGCAGACTATCCAGGGTCTTGACTTTCTTTCCTTTGAAGCCGCGATAATCGACGTCGCAGTCAACCACCCAGTTATCGTTCAGATTGTATGCCAATCCCAGGCCGACAATAAAGGGCATCTGGTATTGTGTCGTCATATCATTGATGTAAACCGTATCCGAATGAAACATCGGCAAACCGTTGACCGTTGTTACCGGGAGTCCGTTTTGAGTGGCGTGCGAATAGATGGTTGAGTCGGATTTACCCTTCAAATCGAAAGGAGTCCTGATCGTTAAACCGGCGCGGAAGGGGTCGCCGTTATAAATAAACCCGATAATCGTATTAAAACCGGTGTACTGCGTTGAATCGATAACTCTGATGTCGTCACGGAATATTCTTTCAATCCCGTCGATATCGGTATAATGAGCACGCAGGTATCGATATTCATCAGAAACGACTTTTCCGTAATAAATATTGGCGGAAATGCCGAACGATAATTGATCGTATACTCTCGTGCCGAAAGCAAAATCAATAGAATTGATACTTCCGTGAGTTACTATGCTCGCGTTGGGATACGGCCCCCAACCGAGGTAATCGTACAGGAGATTCTGCATAAATGTATTGTACGTATCAAAGTTCTCTGTGTATGACATGCTCGCCACGACGTGATGACCTTTTATCCTGAGTGGCGAAATGATGGCAAGATTATTGATTCCCCCGTATTGTCCCTTGTGGTTCATTTTCGAATAAAGCGGTCCATCGATAATGGGATCAGGGGACCCGCTGGTAAGGTAGTATTTTTCGTTTCCGCGGGGCATTAACGTATTATAGCTGAATTGCATCAAAGTTTTCTCATGGATGTGGAGTCCAGCCGGGTTCCAGCTTCCGGCCGAGGCGTCATCAGAAATAGCCAGAAATGCCTGACCCATCCCCTCAGATCGTGCGCCGCCTCCAAAAAAGTCATAACTAAACCCGCGGTACTGGGCGAAAGCTGTCGTTGTGAGGAGTGCTAAAAGCAGAACAACGATCTTGGCCAACGACATTTTCATACTTTATGATCCTCCCGTTAAATCAGATTTCTTCTTCAAATTTACTCTATTACATAAACTTAGACGAAGAATATAAGGCGTGCATCCAAAAGTGTAAATCGGTTTTATGATAAAAAAAATCGTGAAATTCACCGGAATCAAACTTAATATATCATCCGCAAAAACAAACGCCGACCGCTATGGTCGGCGCTGTAAAATTCAATATTACCCGGCGAAAATATCGGTTATTCGATCAGTCCCAGAGCTAT
>CAZMWI010000041.1:0-18938 GCA_964569945.1 uncultured Ignavibacteriaceae bacterium | reverse complement strand
GATTACCACTCCAAACGAGTTTGGAGTGGCCACCCAATACGTACAAATTCACTATTGGTTTTGTAGTTCACCCCCATATTTTCGGGATATTATTAAGGCGTTTTGGCACAGATAATCTTATACCTCCGTACGGCTTGCCGGGAATTGGCTTTGTTTGTGCGTTTTTTTAATTACTTCCCCGAAGTCATTGCCATTTTAGCAGAACATTTCCTATTTTCAGACATAATCGTAGCCTCTATAATAGACAGTCGCAATAAATCCACATCGATCTGACAGCTATTTTGGAGTTGCGGTATGGGCCGGAGTGGGCCTATATTGATATATCAAAATCGAAAAGAACGGGGGTTCGCGGGATTGTGTAGTGATCAGACAAAAACATTGTTTTAAATTATAGAGTTGCTTTAAGAAACACGACATAGAATGTCGGGCCACCCAGCGGTGATGGGGAAATTATGAAGAATATAAAACTGTCGCAAATAGTCTTGCATGATATTTTGGCATTGGCAATCACAAGCATTTCAATCTATGGGCTGTATTCTTTTCTTGTATTCTTCATTAATGTCAACATATCCTCTGCTTTGCTTCTCCTCGTCCCCATTTCCGTGATGTCTTTCTCCGCTTACTTTGCCGGGTGTTATATCAAATATCAGATGTATTTTTCAAGCGAGAAAGCTATTGTGAATATGAAGACGGCCTTGGGAAAGAGCACGCTAAGCCTTGTTGTTAGGATTATTCTATATACAACATTGCTAATGATAGGTTGGGAACAAGGTTATATAAGCTTGCATCTGAATAAGAATAACATAATTGGACCGATAATGATAGGCATGAGTATATTTGGATGGATTCTATTGGTGGCTAATTATAGGATTATCGCGGCCAGGATTTATTTCCACCGTCATAAGGATGAACTTGAATTATCTTCCATCCAGATTGAACAACGCGCCACACCCTAAAAGGGTGTGTTACCAGTTTTATTATACGGCATAAGTGAATATTGCGACGATTTTCCAGTATATTAATAAGAAAGAAAATAATGGGGCAGGTTATGAACGTCAGAAGCCGTGTCGAAGACTTTGAGTCTTGCGAAGAGTGCTTCCGATATTCGCGCTTTTAAACCGGAGGGTGTCATGACTGAAAAGCCGATTTACACGTCAAAATCCACTGTCAAAAGCCTTTGGCAGGAATACCGCATTTACAAAGATCATGTCGAGTTCTCGACTCATGCCGGAATTATATCAATACCGCTGGACAAGATCGCGGGTGTTGATGTAAACGAATCAGACGTAAAGGGATTGTTTAAAGGTGATCTCAAACTCAAAGGATTTAAACCGGCCATAAAACTGGACTGGGCTAATTTCGTCGAACACGTGGTATTGGATAAAAAAGAAGGTCATTGCAAAAGATTTCTTTTCACTCCGGAAAATCCGCAGGAATTCAGAGATGTCCTCAATAAGTTGTTAGAAAATGGCGGTGAATAGTCTTGTAGGTCAGGAGCCGTGTTGAAGACTCTGAGTTTTGGGAAGAGTGTTCCTGACATTCGCGCTGGCACATTCGTAAGGATTCGGGTATGGAACCTTATATGCAAAAGTTCTTAGCCTTTATTGTCATGTATAGCGCTGCGATAATTTCTGGTGTTATGGCATATAAGCGTGCCTCCAGAAGAAAAGAAACACGTTTACAAATATTTATATATGTGGTCGCCAATGGTGGCTACGCATTGGCTGCTATGATAGTTTTACTTATGTTGCTGCATAAATTGGGATTATATTTGAATTAGGAATTAAGATATCGAAACCGCGGTATCACCCTGCGGTGATTATTTCCCAATAACCCGGGACTAATCTCTCGTATGACCATAAAGCGTACGAAATGGCGGGCCGCGAGTAATCACCGCTCCGCCTACAATAAAATATTTCAGGAGGCGTTTATATGGTTATCCATATCGTGAAATTCAAGAGCGGGCTGTCTGATACTGATGCTGAAAGAATTATGAAAGAACGTATGCCCCAATTTCATAAGCTGCCGGGATTGATGCAGAAATTCTATGGCCGTGAAATAGGCACGGGGGAGTTCGCCGGAATCTATGTGTGGGATTCCGAGGAATCCTTGGCCAAGTTCAGAGAGTCCGAACTCGCCAGGACTATTGCCGCGGCCTACGATGCGCAAGGCACGCCGAGGATAGAGGCCTTTGAAGTACTTGATCAGCTAAGAGATTAAAGGCCTATCGTCCCGCCATCAGGCGGAGGTCTTGTCCCGCAAAAAATCGCGATATTTGGCGCGTTTTCATTTATCGTTGACATAAAAGCAGATACGCCGTAAATTATAGTAATGGCTGAGCGGGTGGTGTAAGGTGACATCTCCTTGCCAAAAACCAATAACGATCTAAAATTTCGACCTAAAATTATGTGCGGAAATTTGTCCTGTCTGACAAATCTAATCGAGGTTACTGCGGCTGTGTTGCTTAAGGCGGGATAGTAAGATAAATTAACTTTGGGAGGATTTATGATGCAAAAGCTAAGGCCCTTAAGGAGTTCTTCAGGGGCCAAAATTCTGGCAGTATTCATCCTTGTTATGTCATTCACCGCCTTTCTAACCGCAACCTCGCTCGGTATGAGAGATACCGACAAGAAGAAATATTTAAATCAACGCAAAATCGGTTCTATACCGGTTGTCAAAATTAGTGGTGCCGAAAAAATATTCAACCCGATTTCTGCCGACCGAAACAACGACAGCAAGAGCCTTGGTTTCGATGATTATTTCGTATCGAATTCACCGGGCCTTCAGGTCGGGTGGACGTCCTACGATTACCAGTCCAATGGTCGTATGAACCGTCAGGTCGACTGGCGGGGAACGCAAAACGTCCATTTTACATGGACGGTTCAATCGGATTTTGTAAATGGCGGCGATCGAGGGACGGCTTACGAATTCTGGAACGCCTCGGCTGCACCTCCAAAATTTGAATTCCAGGGTGGTGCCGGTGGGACCGGTGGTACCGATGTTCATCCGCGTCTGGGCGGCGGGAGCAATTATTCCGGCTATACCGGAATGGACATGGCACCCGACGGACGTATTATAATATCCAACCACCATGATGAAGGCCTCACCCGTTATCATTCGACGGTCTGGCCGGATCTCAGCCCGGGAGGCGGATTTTTTGCGCCTTATAAAAGCCGGCTTCCTGATTCGACCCAGGGCTACGATGCCGATCCCGATACGTCTCAATTCATCTGGCCGTCGATGGAAATGCAAATCAGCGATCTCTTTTCGGATGCCGACACCGATCCCGACACTGTAATCCACGTTTTCGCTCTTGAGTACCAATCCGACGCCGGTGGAGCGGTGAAGATTCACTACTTCCGCCGCGTTGGCGGTTACACCTCGTATGCCTGGGACTATCCTCCGATGGTTGTCGATACCGTTTTCGATATTGCCCAGCAGGTGGTTGCCTCGCGAAACAGCAATAATGTCTGGCTGGTTTGGGTGGCCAACCCTCCGGAATTTCCGGGCGCTTCGGAATCAGCTACTCGTGGTTATCAGCGTGTCAACGATCTGTTCTATATGAAATCCAACGATATGGGGGCCCCCGGCTCGTGGGGACCCAAGGTCAACGTAACCGGTTTTGACAGTTCGCAGGGCGGCTGGGTTCTGCATACCGACCTGTCATCACTGGTGGGTGAGACAGATGACCTGCTGCATGTAATTTATGATGCCCGTGAAGTTGTGCCCGATCCCGTCGGTGGGTTGGGTATTTATAAGCATTTCTATGGTTCGCGCCTGTTCCACTATGTCGAAGGCGACCGACCCCGTGTCATCACCGACGCCAACTGGGATCTCGATCCCGATTATCCGTGCTACGGTGGGGCCTGGAATGAAATGTCAATCGTGAAAATGCAGCTTTCAGAATGCGACGGCAAATTTTATGCGATATTTGTCATGTTCAACGATATTTATAACGGCATCAACGATGACTGTCACGAAAGAGCATTCTCAGACCATGAATCGAGCGGAACGGCCAATGGCGAGTTATACGTGTCTGTCTCAAATAACGGCGGTTTGAATTGGGATATAGCTCGTGACATAACCAATTCCCGCACCCCGCACTGCGATTCCTCGGAAACCCTGGGTGGATCGATGGAATGCGACGCCGATATGTGGCCTTCGGTTTCCCGTTACGGGATGCAGGTTACGACCGGCAATTTCGCCGGAGTGCCGATTGTCACTCCGGACGGCGGCGGTGCCTCGGACCATTATCTCGACGTTTTTTATGTCAACGATAAATTCCCGGGCGGCTGTGTGCAGGACGCCGGTTACTGGTCGGTCAATCCGATGAAATGGTTCCGGGTACCGTGCGCCGAGCCGGTACCGAATCCTTACCTGATCACTACCCCAAGCAGTTTCGACGATCCCACCTGGACCAAACCCGGAGAGATTCTGGATACGATTGTCCGAGTGGAAAACATCGGTAATGCCGATTTGTATTTCTCCGGCGTTAATATCTTCTATAAAACCGGCGATCCATATACAGGTTGGATAAACTATACTCCTGACCTGACGACAATTCCGTATTCAGATCCCAATTATGTCGATGTGACTCTGTCTCTCGGTGACGCCTGGATTAATCCAACGACTGGAGTAGGTTTAACCGGCGGTATCGAATTTATCACCAATGCTCAGTCGTCGCCGGATACGTTGCATATTTATTTGATTATTGCCGATACCGTACAGAAGCCGGAATACGCGGTAATTCATACTCAATGCCAGCCTCTGATTTTGAACAATGCCGGCCAGCTTGGCGCCGACATTCGAAACAACAATGCAGGCGCCAATATGAATTTCTACGACGACTGCGACACGACTAATAATATTCAAGGCGGTGATGACAATTCGACAACATACTTATACGAGGCCTCACCATTCATCTTAAGAGTCACCCAGTCCAATGACACTATTCTGAACAGCTATATATTCGATGCCAACTGGCTTTCAAATGACGGTTTCCGTCCTCAGGAAGGCATGGTGGTCGATTCGACCAGTGATGCCAGTGTCATGTATTTCAGGACAGGGAGATTCGCAACCAGTGATTCGTTAATATTCCTGGAAAGCGAGATGTATGCTCCTCAGCATCCGGACAGCTGCGAATTCTGGGTACAAAAGCTGTATATTTACCAGAATCAGTTTTTGAATCCGACCAGCGAACTGACCGGTCTGTTCATCGGTGAACTGATGGACTGGGATATTCCGTCCGATTCGGGAGTCGAAAACGGTTCGGATTTTGACACCGGCCGTCAGTTAATGTACTGCTACGGAGCCGAGTACGGCGTCGACAGTATTCCCAATAACGATTGCATTCTGGCCGATAATCGAATGGGCGGCATGGCTTATTACGCGGGGTACAGAGTGCCGCATACTCATCAGGATGCTTATAATGTGGACAGTTTTCCGATAGTACGGGGAATGTGGACCGGCACCAATGCCAACTGGATTACACCCACCGGCAACTGGATTCCTCAGGTGCTTTATGACAAAATGCTTTATTTCGGTGGCTTTGAAGTCTGGGAAGCCCAAAATATCAGCTTGGAAGATTCGCTGTATCAGGACCTGAACATGGTCTCTATTTTCGGGCAATTCGATCTCGGTGTAAACGATACTCTGGTCTTTGTTAAGATCTTCTCCACTACTCAAACCGGAATATCCGACCTGCTGCTCAGCATCGATAAAGCTAAAAACTGGATCGAGGAACACGACCTGTTTAACTGGCCGCCGCTGGTACCAGCAGAACCTATAAGCTGTTGCCACGAATGGGGAATCCCGGGCGATGTGAACTCAAGTGGTTCGGTTAATATACTTGACGTAACCCTATTAATCGCATGTATATACAAAGGAGCTTTACCTCCCGACGGGTGCTATGAAAGGTTGGACGTGGATGGATCCGGTACTATAGGAAATCCGTATTATGACGTACTGGATATTGCATACCTTATAAAATACCTGTATTCATCGGGCCCAGCCCCGGTATGTCCGGGCGAAAAGAAGACGGTGCAAGGTGAGGAGGTGACACGATGAGAAAATTAATGCTAATTTTCATTTTGGTCGCCACATTGGTCATATCAGGTGCGACCGTTTCAGCCATGACCATAAAGGCGAAAGCGACTCCTCAGATTGGCCCGAATACCCTCAAGCAAGGAGTTGCCTTCACTATAGAGATCCAGATCAATAATACAGAAGGCGCTCGTTTGGCCAATTCCCTTCCTTTGGTGCTTTATAGCCCCAACGGCAGCATAACCAATGTCACTCATCTTTCAGTGGGAGGATCGGGCTCCGATGGATCCATAGAATTGGTCGGGTCATTCAGCGGCGTGGATTATGCTCAGGAATTGAATGATCTATATGAATTCAGTTGGGACGGCAATCTGCCCGATACATTAGCCCATGTCGGGCTGGCTAACGCCAACGGAACTTCAACATGGCCGGATGATCGCGGCAATGAGACGTGCATGAAGTTCCACTTGATTGTCAATCAAATGGGCATTTTATGTATCGATTCAGTAGCTCACCCGATTCATAAATTTGATTGGCTATTCGAGGATCCTTCGCCCAGCTTTAACGGTCCATATTGCTGGCGAATTGGCCAGGGATACGACGGTGATCGCGATGCCGACGGTATCCCGGATGCCGACGATAACTGCCTGACGGTTTACAATCCGGACCAGATCGATACTGATGGCGACGGAGTCGGCGATGCCTGTACTTTTGAGGAGCCGACACCTGCCGGGAGCGACGTCGAGGTCGAACTGGGTAGCGTGATGAATATGGATTTTCATAGCGTCAACGGCAGCGGGGATACCAAACTGGAGATACAACGAGTCGGCCGGAGTCTGCCCTCGAATATCGACTATGCCGCGTTCGGCACACAAGAGCAGTACGAAGTGACAACGACCGCGACATTCGACAACGAGATTGAGGTCTGTATCAACTATGACGATATGGGCATGGACGGAGCGCTCGAATCGAGGATCAGGATGTACCATTTCGACGGTGAATTCTGGTGGGATATCACGTCGTCTCTGGATACCAATACCAATACCCTGTGCGGTATAACCACGTCGCTGTCACCGTTTTTACCGGGCCTGCCGAACTGCTGTATGCTGTATGGGCTGCCGGGTGACGCCAGCAGTGACGGAAACGTCAATCTCGTGGATATACTGTGGATCATCAGTTATGTTTATGACGGTGATTATGGTACTCCTCCGAATCCCGAAGGATGTAACGCCTTATTGGACGCCAAGGGTGATGGCCAGTCCACAGTTCTTCCGCAGGTGAATCTGATCGATATATTGCATCTGATCGACCACATTTACGAAATTAACGACCCGACCAATCCGCCGGCCTGCTGCCCTCCGGACTGTCAAATGCCTTAAAAACCATCATTGTTTCGATAAAACGGGAAGCTGGAAACGGCTTCCCGTTTTTTATGCGCAGCCGAAAAATCGAAAATAGACGGGATTATTCTGTCCACGATAAGAATATTCAACGGAATTGTATAATATTCTATAACATAGACCCAAATAGTATAATATAGCCCTGACGCGGCATTGCCGTATCATCTTACGGGGCAATGTGTTGTGTTCATTTGGACCGAGTCGGCATGTCGTTTGTAAAACATTAAGTAGAAACATTTAACAAGGAGGTCGAAATGAAAAGGACAAACCTGATGTTGATCATAGCGGTTCTTCTTACCTTTGGGCTGGTGTCCTACGCCACCGCCCAGATGATGGGAGGCGGGCATGGCCAAATGAGGGGAACCGCTGATTCGGCCTATCAGTCCGGTAACATGGGCCACGGCATGATGAACAACGGATACGGGATGATGGGAATGATATCCCAAATGGACACAACGCTGACCAATATGTCCCACAACAGCACGAAAATGAGCCGGGAATTTGATTCATTCGAAGCTCAATACCGGAAAATGATGAAGATGCAGGATATCAATCAAATCAAAACGGAAATGAGCAAGCTGTATAACCAGATGCAGGCAATGCACGATGGATTAATGCAACAGCAGGTAATGAGCCAGAACGCGCTATCGATGATGAACTACCGTTACCAAAACGGAATGATGGGACCGAATATGCAGGGATACAATATGTCACCGGAACACCATTATGATCGGTAAAACTGTCACGGGCAGGACGGTCCTTCGGGGCCGTCTTGTTCCGTGGATGACCACGCAGGCTGATGTTAAGGAGGTGATGGAAAATGCATTATGGATTAGGTGGATTCGGAGGGTTTGGAATAACTATTTTTTGGACATTGCTGGTGGCGTTATTTCTGGCGGCGATTATTTTTATCGTAATGAAAATGCTGAACGGTAATTCGGGCAGCAGGAATTCAGGTATTGGAACTCCGATGGATATCCTCAGACGGCGTTATGCTTCGGGCGAAATCAACCGGGACGAATTTGAACAAAAGAAGCACGATCTTGTTGGAAGGTAAAAATGGAGCATAAAACAGGAGGATTATAAAATGACATACAAAGACCCGATATGCGGAATGACTGTCGAAGATTCCTCGCCGCATAGGCTTGAGGTAGACGGCCGGCAGATTTATTTCTGCAGCGATGAATGTAAAAAGAAATATCTGGAAACGCAGGGATCTACGGATCGGAAATTGAAGGACCCGGTTTGCGGTATGGATGTAACGATAGCCAGCCCCCATCATTTTGCATATGAAAATACAACTTTTTACTTCTGTTGTGCGGGATGCCGCGATACATTCGCTGCAGACCCCGGGAAATTCGCCGATGTTGAAAGCCACGACCACGCCGAACATCATTGACGAGTGTCACAAGGCTGTTGAATAGAAATGGACATGCGACAAGACGCCGGGGACAACCGACATTTGTGTGCGCGAGAAGGAGTATGGTAAGATGACTTATAGGGATCCGGTTTGCGGAATGACGGTAGAAGATACGTCGCCCCATCGACTCGAATACAACGGGGAGACGGTTTATTTTTGCTGCGAGGGCTGCAAGAATAAATTTATGAAATCTCATAAGGAACGCCCCCAGGAATTAAAGGACCCTGTTTGCGGAATGATCGTCAAGCAGGACAGCCCGCATTATTTCGAATATAAAGATACGACTTACTATTTCTGCTGCTCCGGATGTCGCGACAAATTTGCGGGCGACCCCGACAAATTTCTTGAAAAAAACAACCATAAAGACGGTGCTGATGCCGGGCAGGGGGGACATGCGGGTCATATGCACCATGGCGACCACGGCGATCATCACGAACATTCGCACGCAGTCGGCGGCACAGCTGCGGTGGTGGCGGAAAGAACCTCGACCGCCACGTATACCTGTCCCATGCACCCCGAAGAAATAAAACAGGGCCCCGGCGATTGCACCAGGTGCGGCATGGCTCTGGAGCCGGTGACGGTAGCGGCCCTATCACAGAAGACGGAATACACCTGCCCGATGCACCCCGAAATCGTTCAGGACCATCCCGGTGTTTGTCCCAAGTGCGGTATGGCTCTGGAAGCCCGTACGGTAACAGTCGACGAAGAAGAAAATCCTGAACTGCGCGATATGTCGCAGCGGTTCTTTACCAGCCTCGTATTATCCGTCCCGTTGCTGTTTGTAGCGATGGGGGATATGATTCCGGGCATACACAGCTGGCTGCAAACGTACGCCAGCGCGCAGGTTCTCACTATCATCGAACTGGTACTTGCCACACCGGTCGTGCTCTGGTGCGGCTGGCCGTTTTTCGTGCGTGGCTACCGGTCGATTATCAATCGGAGCCCGAACATGTTCACGCTGATCGGGCTCGGTATCGGGGTGGCGTACGTCTACAGCCTGATCGCGGCACTGTTTCCGGGGATTTTCCCGGCCGCGTTCCGTACTGAATCCGGGACGGTCAGCGTCTATTTCGAAGCCGCTGCGGTGATCACGACGCTCGTGCTTTTGGGCCAGGTGCTGGAACTTCGCGCCCGCAGCCGGACCGGTGCGGCCATTAAGGCGCTTTTGGGTCTGGCCCCGAAAACTGCTCGTCGCTTGAACCACGACGGCTCCGAAGAAGATATCCCTCTCGACCAGGTGCAAATCGGCGACAGACTGCGCGTGCGTCCCGGCGAAAAAGTGCCGGTCGACGGATCGGTGGTCGAGGGCAGCAGCTCGGTCGATGAATCAATGATTACCGGTGAAGCAATTCCGATAGAAAAATCCTCTGGCGACCGGGTCATCGGCGCCACCGTCAACGGCACCGGTTCGATTGTCATCAAAGCCGAGAAGATCGGCTCGGACACACTATTGTCGCAGATAGTACAGATGGTGGCCGACGCCCAGCGCAGCCGGGCCCCGATACAAAAAATGGCCGACGTGGTCGCGGCATACTTCGTGCCGACCGTAGTGGCGGTATCGGTGATTACGTTCATAATTTGGGCAACCATAGGCCCCGATCCGAAACTTACCCACGCCCTGATAAATGCCGTCGCGGTTTTGATAATCGCCTGTCCGTGCGCTCTGGGCCTGGCGACGCCGATGTCGATCATGGTCGCCAGCGGCCGGGGAGCATCCGTCGGCGTGCTCTTCAAGAACGCCGAAGCGATAGAGGTTTTGCGCAAGGTCGATACGCTCGTTCTGGATAAAACCGGAACATTGACTCTGGGCAAGCCCAAACTGGTTTCGGTGGTCGCGGTGGAATCTCAAAGCGAGGAGAGCCTCCTGGCAACGGCGGCCGGTCTGGAAAAGGGCAGCGAACATCCTCTCGCGGCTGCGATTGTGGATGGAGCTACAGACAGGGGCGTCTCGCCCAAGCGTGCCGAGAATTTCGAGTCGGTGACGGGCAAAGGCGTTAAAGGTACAATCAACGGTAAGCAGGTGGCCCTCGGTAATAGGTCGTTGCTCGAGCAATTAAAAATCGACGTCGGTTCGTTGGCCGACAAAGCCGAAGAATTGCGCCGGGAAGGGCAAACCGCGATGTTTGTAGCCATCGACGGCAAGGTCGCGGGGCTGGTCGGGGTAGCTGATCCCATCAAAGAAACGACCCCCGATGCGATCAAGCAACTGCACGACGAGGGTATCAGCGTCGTCATGCTCACCGGCGACAGTAAAGTCACGGCCCAGGCGGTCGCCGACAAACTCGGTATCGACGAGGTCATCGCCGAGGTCCTACCCAATCAAAAGGCCGAAGCGATCAAACATTTGCAGGATCGCGGCAAATATGTCGCAATGGCGGGCGATGGTATCAACGACGCTCCTGCTCTGGCGCAGGCGCAGGTCGGCATCGCTATGGGGACCGGGACCGATGTGGCGATGGAAAGCGCTGGCGTGACACTGGTTAAAGGTGATTTGAGAGGCATTATCCGCGCTCTCAAACTCAGCCGGCTGACCATTCGTAACATCAAACAGAATCTGTTTCTGGCGTTCGTTTATAATTCAATCGGCGTGCCGGTCGCGGCGGGCATACTCTATCCGTTTTTCGGGATTTTATTGAGCCCGATTATTGCGGCGGCGGCGATGAGTTTCAGTTCGGTGTCGGTCGTGAGCAACGCTCTCAGGCTTCGCCGGGCAGACGTCTGATACCTGTCGCTTTCGAACGCTGAGATCAAAATATTCTGATTGTAATTCCCCGCTCTTGTCGTAAATTGAGCCATCATGGGAATTTTGGAAAAATCCGAGAAACTGCCGAAAGAGCACCGATATTTCAATATCTCGGTTATATGGATTTTCTATTACAGGGTTGTCCTCAGGGTGCTGTACTATCTGAAAATACCGCATGAAGTTGTCACGGGGCTGTCCATCACGTGCGGGCTGGTCTCCGCCGGGGAGTTTTATTATGGGCATTTTATCCTAGCGGCCATACTGCTGCATTTCAAAGATATTTTCGATGCCTGCGACGGTGCTCTGGCTCGGCTGACCGGTCGCGGTCATCTGGTCGGTCGATATCTTGACTCGCTTGGGGATTTTCTGGTTTTGTCCGCGGTTGTCTGGGCGATAGCAATTAGAACGATGCCGACCGGTACTTTGCATTTCGCAATCTGGGCCGCGGCGGCTCAGTTGTCTATTTTTATCCAGTGTTCATTTTTTAATTTCTATCAGTTGGCTTATCTGGAACAGCACGAGTCGGACCGTCTGATATCGAAAAAAGACGAAGTGCACAGAAACGATCTGAACGTTAAGAACAGATCATTGCTATATCGTTTCATCCTCGGTTTTTTTCGCGTGCTGTATATAGTCATCTACAGCTGGCAGGATAAATTTGTGGCCCGGGTCGATCGGCTGGCATTGCGATTAAGCGGCAAACGCGATAGGGCAGAGTGGTATGGTTCGAAAGTTCTAATGACATTGGTCTCACCGCTTTGTTTCGGGACGCATATATTTATCATAATCGCATGTACATTATTGGGTCATCCGGAAATACCACTGAAGATCATAATAATCTTTATGAATTTGTATCTGATTTTATTTGTGATCGGAAAAGTTCTTTATTTCCGATTTTCTTCCGCAAAAAATTGATGAACGCGCATAAAAAAGACCATTTTACGCCGCCAATTTTCGCATTTCGATGAACCTTAATTGCATAAATTTCGTGTAATATTTATATTGGGCTAATGTTGTGCCTAACGCTGAAGATTAATGTATCAAATATAAAGTGGAGAGGGTGTTTCCATGAAAGAGATTTCCCGAAGAAAATTCATCAAAGTCGGAGCAGGAGGACTGGCGTTGGTATCGATCCCCTATTTTTTCAGGGCTAATCCGCTGTTCGCCATGACCGGCCCCAATCCGCAGGACGCCTCGCTGTCCGATTTTATGGGACATTTTGAAGTCGACGAAAAAATAATCAAAGACGTCATATCCGCCGCTCTGGAAAAGGGCGGAGATTATTGCGACGTCTTTTTCGAGCATTCCATAAGCGGCACCATCGGGCTGGAAGACGACGTCGTCAACCGGGCCTCGACCGGTGTCACGCTGGGTGTCGGAATTCGCGTGCTTGAAGGTGACCAGACGGGATACTCATTCACTGAGGATCTAAGCCCGAAGGCGATGATCCTCGCCGCGAAGACGGCCTCGAACATTGCGCACGATAAGCGCGAGGTTGGTCCGGTCGAATACAAGACCAGCAAAAAACCCAACTATTATGAAATAGAGACACCTGCGGAAGACATCGGCATCGATAAAAAGGTGGACCTGCTCAAGACCATCAATGACAAGGTTAAAGGTCTGGACAGCCGGATAATCAAATCACAGGTTTATATGAGTAACGGCGCGACATATATGTTGGTAGCCACTTCCGACGGCCGGATAACATATGATTATCAACCGATGTTTTATATTAATACCGGATGTACCGCTGAAATCGACGGCCGCAAAGAGAAAAACGGGTTCGACCTTTCCGGTCGCTACGGTTGGGAATTCATCGACGATAAGAACGTCGATCGCCTCTCTTCCGAAGCGGTGAAAAGAACTATCGCGCTCTTCGAAGCGGGCAAGCCTCCGGCGGGCGAGATGGAATTGATCCTCGCGGCCGGGAGTTCCGGAATCCTGCTGCACGAAGCCATCGGGCACGGCATGGAGGCCGACTTCAACCGCAAAAACGAATCGATCTTTTCCGATAAAATCGGCAAGCCGGTCGCGGAAAAATTCGTGACCATCGTGGATAACGGGACCAATCCCAATATGCGCGGTTCGATCAACGTCGACGACGAAGCCAATGGCACTCAGGAAACGGTTATGGTGCGCGACGGCATTCTCGAAAGTTACCTGCACGACCGGATAAGTTCAAACTTCTACGGAGTCAAGCCGACCGGAAGCGGGCGGAGAGAATCGTTCCGCTACTCGCCGCTGCCACGCATGAGAAATACGTATATGCTCAACGGCCCGCATTCCAAAGATGAAATCATCAAGAGCGTCAAAAAAGGCATTATCGCCGAAACCTTCACCAACGGTGAAGTGCGCATCGGCCCCGGTGATTTTACATTTTATGTCAAAACCGGTTACATGGTCGAAGACGGCAAGGTGACGATGCCGATCAAGGATTTCAATATAATCGGTAACGGTCCCGACGTGCTCAGCAAAGTCACGATGGTAGCCGATGACCTGGAAATGGCGGAAGGCGGATGGACCTGCGGCAAATCAGGGCAGAGTGTTCCGGTTTCGATGGGTCTGCCGACGGTGAAGGTGTCGTCCATCACGGTCGGTGGTGTCAATTCATAATGCCGATATTGGAAATGGGAGAAAAATAGATGAATAAGAAAGAAAGTCTGGACCTGGCGCACTGGGCGATAAAGATCGCTCAAAAAAGCGGGGCCGATCTGGCCTCGGTGAATATCGGCAAGTCGCGCAATATAAGCGTCTCGTATCACGACCGGAAACCGGAAAACCTGAACGAATCGACTCAAAACGGACTCAGCCTGCGCGTTTTCGCCAACAATCGCTATTCCAGCCACAGTACGAGCAATCTAAAAAAGGAAGCGCTGGAGCAGTTTATCGGCGACGCGGTGGCGTTGACCAGGTATCTCGGCGAGGATAAATTCAGAACTCTGCCGGATCCGAAATATTACGAAGGCGTAAAGGACGTCGATCTGAAAATCAACGACGCCGACTACGACAATATAACTTCGCAGCAGAGAGCCGAACTGGCCGAAAAACTCGAAGACATTACCCTTGCCAAGAGCGATAAAATCGTGTCGTGTTCGTCCGAGTACGGCGATACCAAATCCTTCAGTATCAAGCTGAACAGCAATGGTTTCGAGGGGACTCACGAAGAAACCGATTATTACTGCTACGTGACGACGACCTTTATGGACGACAACGGCGGCCGTCCGAGCGACTACGATTATACCGAAGTCAAGTATTTCAAGAACCTGGCGCCGCTGGAACAGCTGGCGAAGAATACTATTGAACGTACTCAGCGCAAACTCGGTCAGACCAAATTGGCGTCCGGTAAGTACGATATGATCGTGGAGAACCGTACGGCCACCCGTCTTTTGGGATCTTTGTACAGTGCAATGCAGGGACGGGCCTTACAGCAGAAAAGCTCTTTCCTGCTCGATAAGCTGGGGCAGAAGATTGCCTCGGAAAGACTGACGTTTGTTGACGATCCGTTCATCGAGGGTGGGATGGGGTCGTCCCTTTTCGACGGCGAAGGTATGGCTACCCGGAAGCGCGTCATGATCGACAAGGGCATCCTGAAGTCATATTATATCGATACCTATTATGCCAACAAGATGGGAGTCGAGCCGACCGGCGGTTCGAGGACGAACGTCGTCATCGAGCCCGGCGATAAATCCCTCGATGACCTGATCGCGCAATGCCGGAAGGGCATTTTCGTCACCAGCTTCGTCGGCGGTAATTCCAACAGCACGACCGGGGATTTCTCCACCGGGATTATCGGAATGTACGTCGAGAACGGGAAGATAATCAAACCCGTCAACGAGATGAACATCACCGGAAATCACAATGACATATGGAACCAGCTGGCCGACGTGGGCAATGATATGTATACGATATCGTCATGGCGTCGTCCCAGCCTGTATTTTACCGATATCGAGTTCAGTGGACTGTAATAAAAGAAAAGCTCTTTGCACAAGCCGCCCCATTGCCGAGGGGCGGCTTTTTTATGCATTCTATTTAGGAAACAAATTCCGTAAACGTCAACTTTGACAGCCCCATTTGGTATTTCAAATGAAGGCTTGACCGAAAACGACATTTGATTATATTGGATATTATAGGTCCGTAATAATATTGCGGCTTATATTACCTACCTGCGAGTTTCCGCTGAAGTATATTTATGATTGGAGCGCATTATGAAAACTGTTGTAATCATTTTATCTCTATTGCTGTTGGCAGTTTCTGCCAGCGCCCTGACCTATATGGATTCGGTCTGGTCATACCAGTACGATAACGCGTCGTACGCCGAATTCGGATACAAAGTTACAACCGACGCCCATGGGAATATTTTTGCGTGCGGTTACGGATCGGGGACCAGCTTAAATGATTTCATAACGCTGAAAGTTATGCCATCGGGCGATACGGCCTGGGTCAGAAGGTATGACGGACCCTCCCACGGTGATGATCTGGCTTACGATCTGACAGTCGACACCGCCGGAAATGTAATCGTCATAGGTGAAAGCGAAAATGACTATACCACGGTAAAATATTCAAGTACCGGGAGCCAAGTTTGGGTCAAGACCTATGACGGCCCGGCCGGTTTGGCGGATGATCCATTTGCCATTACGTCTGATGAGACCGGCAATGTATATGTCACGGGGCGCAGCACGGGAACGTCCACCGGTTTTGATATCGCTACGATCAAGTATCTCCCCAACGGAGATACGGCCTGGGTTCGCAGATACGTGCCACCCGGTACTTCGGACGAGATAGGTATCGATATCGAAGTTGACGGTGTAGGTAATGTATTCGTTGCCGGTCAATCGAATCTCGCCGGCAATGATGATTTTTTGTTGATCAAATACCTGCCCAATGGAACGTTGGCCTGGGCGACCATTTCCAACGGACCAATGGGTGGCAAGGATATTCCCAATGCTCTGGCGATTGATTCGCTCGGCTATTACTGGGTAACCGGTGCGGGCATAGGCCCCACCGGAAATCTGGATCTTCTGACCATACGGTACAACCCGAGCGGGGATTCGGTTTGGGCTTACGGCTATAACGGTCCCGGGGATGGAATGGATGAGGCTCTGGATATTGTTGCAACACCTGATGGTGACGTGTTCGTGACGGGATACAGTGAAGGCAACGACACTGGAACGGATATCGTTACGATTAAATATTACGGGCCATCGGTTCTCTGGCTAAGGCGATTTAACGGTTTGTTGGGCAGCAACGACCGGGGGTATGGTGTAGATGTATCCAACACAGGGGATGTTTTTGTCGGCGGGTATGTAACCACCAGTTTCGACAATGCCGACTGGGCCGTATTGAAATACTCTCCGACAGGTGTCTTTGATACGGTCTGGACAATGGGATTCGTTTCGATGGAATACGACGTTGCCAGTGATATTGCAATAGACGACCATAATAATGTGTATGCCTTCGGAGGCACTTATACACTGGGCGGGCTGCAAAATATCGAGTTGGTGCGCTATTCACCGGTCGGACCTCTGTATATAAACGCCTATTCGCCGGTCAATCTGAAAGTGATCGATCCAGCCGGGGACAGCATCGGCAAGGACGGGGCGGGAACATTGACTCAGTCCATTTATCCGGCCGATTACAACGAGGACCCACCGGATTTTGAAGATGAAGTCGTCATCTATTATCCGATTGAGGGTGATTATACAGTCATAATCATTCCGGAAGACGGCGCACCGTTGGGATCGACTTACTCAATCGGGATAACCATCGATGGGTCCGCGCAGGCGATTATTGTCGAGAACGCCGATGTCCCGGCTTCGGGAACGACCGATACGGTAACGTATGTAGTCTCGGAGGGTTGGCATTATATAAACGGCGATGCCAACCGCGACGGTGTATTAAACCTGCTGGATATTCTGTCTCTGATAGCGTACCTGTATAACGATCCGCCGGGACCCGCACCCGATCCGGAAAACGCCGGTGATGCCAACTGCGACCTGTCGCTGAACCTTCTTGATATTTTATACCTGATAGCGAATTTATATAATGATCCGCCCGGCCCGGCCCCGTGCGAGTTGGGGATGTAATCATATTTTCTTCAAGCGTTGTGATCGGCGGGTCCTCAGACCCGCCGCCCACCCTGAAGAAATAAACATCGGTCGGCGACAAGCAGATAATCCTGATTGATTTCGATTTTCGGCAATGTATATCCGTATTTAATATCGTACTTAACAAGTCCATTATCGCGAACATTTACCCGTATTGATTTGTTATGAGGACAAACGAGTTATAAAATATCAGAGGGAAATACATGAATGCCAAAAGACTGGCCATCCCGGCCGTTATAATTCTGTTAATTGCCGTCATTATGTACAGCCAGGCTCCTAAAACCGAAAGCGTGGCCAAAGAGCCCGCGACCCCAACCGATGAGGTATCGGTCCAGGCTAAACTCGACGCCATGAAGGCCGCTTTCGAAAAACAGGCCCCGCCCGATATGGTCGCGGCACTTTCCGAGGGTGTGCGAGACGTGGCCGCGTCGGGAGTTCTCCAGACCGCTCTCAAAGTCGGAGATAAAGCGCCCGATTTCGAACTGCCCGATGCCGTCGGGAACAAAGTGAAACTATCGAACCTTCTGGCCGATGGTCCGGTGATTCTTACCTGGTACCGGGGCGTCTGGTGACCTTACTGCAACATTCAGTTGAATGTATACAACAACGAACTTGATAAATTCAAAGATGCCGGTGCGGCGCACTTGGTTGCGATCAGTCCCCAGAATCCCGACAGCTCGCTGTCGATGAAAGAACGGCATGACCTTAAATTCGAGGTATTATCCGACGTCGGCAGTAAAGTGGCTCAGATGTACGGTGTCTCGTACGTCCTTCCGGATATTTTAAAAGAGAAATTCGGCGGACATCTGGACCTTCAGGCGTATAACAGCGATGATTCCTACCGTCTTCCGATAGCCGTGACCTATATAATCGGAAAGGACGGAATTATCAGATACGCCTTTCTCGATTCCGATTACCGTAAACGCGCCGAACCGGCCGACCTTATCGCGGCGCTTAAGGATATTCAGGCCAGCTATTAACCGAGAAGTCGTCTTGCTAGCCCAGATGAAATAAAAGGGGTGAAGAGCCCATTTTTTTATTGAGGCCAGTTGCCTTCGATTACTCTCGTGACATCGGTGCGGCTGAAAAAATAAGGCAGAGTGTCGCCCAAGCCGCGCTGTTCGGTGACCACCAGAAAGACGGTGGCATCGAAAATGGCGACGACCGTTTCTTTGGGTGAATCAATCTCGAGCCCTTGCGACTGTTTTCCCACTTCTATATTTAATGGC
>CAZMWI010000040.1:0-19348 GCA_964569945.1 uncultured Ignavibacteriaceae bacterium | reverse complement strand
CGTACGATCTTACCGCCGGTAAAGAGCGTATGGAACAGAGCGTTTTCTATTCGCTTCAGGACCTGGCTCCGGGCGTCAGAAAGTTCTTGACGAACCGGATTCATCTGGAAGGAGCGCCCGGCATCGCCTCTCAAAGCGATATACAGATGGTGTCGCACGAAGCCGAGGTCTCGGTCGGACCGTTCCTGCGAATTCCCGTCAACGACATCAAACTGAACGTTGTCGGCGCCTACTTCAAGACCTCCAAGGCCTATTTGCAGCCTGAGGCGATCCCGGTGCTGACACAGCTGACCGACTCCATTCAGAAGTATGCCGACGCTCCGGTAAAAGTGGAAGGCCACGCCGACTATCGCCGCATCCACACGAAAGAATTCCCGTCGAACTGGGAGCTTTCCACGGCCCGAGCCAAGACGGTGGCCGACTGGTTGATTAAAGAAGGCGGCATTGACAGCATGAGAATATCGTATAAAGGCTTTGCCGCCACCCAACCGGTTGACACCGGCCATACGGAAGCCGCCTGGCGCAAAAACCGCCGGGTGGAGGTCCTACTGAAAGGCCGCACCGGCGGCAACGTCGAACTGGCCGATCTCCTCGATCAGAAATGGTCGTCGTGGACCGCCATCGAGCTGGAACCGGCCAAATATGACACCGAGTTTACCTTGGCCGCGACACCTCTCGAGACGGGTCTCGACGATACCTGGGAGGTCTGGCTGGTTGTCACCAATGACGGCGTCATCCCGGCCAAAGAGACCGAACTGGTCGACTTCATTCCTTACGGTGCTCATTATGTCGACGGCAGTGCCACGGTCGACGGACGGAAATTCTTCGCCGAAAGACACGAACACGGTCTGTTGTTCAAGATAGGCAATCTTGAGCCGAGCCAGACCATAAATATAAAGTACAAAATACAGGCCGACGAAGGCAGTCGCCCGGCCGGAGGCGGTGAAGCCACGGTTGACGCGACTTCGCCCGGCGGGCAGGCCTGTCAGCAAAAATCAAATCCTGTTACTTTTAAATAGGCCAGCACTAAAGAACAGGAAGCAAAGGGCCCCCAAGTTTGCCGGGGGCCTTTTCATTTGGGGCAAATATCATTTTGGCCAAAATAGATTCTCTTTATATTTGATTAAAGATGTGATTCGATTTAAAATATCCGATGTTATAAACAAGCGCTATGCCAGAACTGAATAAAGACAAACCGCAAAACCTGCTGGACCTGGTGGACCGCGATTTTGAAATATCGCGCGGGACACCGCTGCCGCTGGGGGCGACCCTGAAGCGGCGCGGGATAAACTTTTCCCTGTTTTCCCGGCACGCTACTGAAGTGTCGTTGGTACTGTTTGTGCCGGGGGATAAAGATCCAATAGCTATTTTCCCGCTCGACCCAAAATTCAATAAGACCGGGGATATCTGGCACATTTTCATATACGGCCTCGAATCCGAAGTGGAATACTGTTTTCAAATTGACCGAAAACCAAACGATAAACCGCAAATACACAGGTTTGATAAGTCGAAGCTTCTAATCGACCCCAACGCACACGCCGTCACGGGCGGGGAGAAGTGGGGAACTGTCCCCGAATTCAGGAGATCGTTCATCCCCGAAAACCGCTTTAAATGGGAGGACGACCGTCAGCTTGAAACACCCATGACCGACAGCATAATCTATGAACTGCACGTCCGGGGCTATACGAAAGACGCTTCATCGGGCGTGGAACATAAGGGCACCTATTTGGGCCTGATCGAGAAAATACCGTACCTGAAAGAGCTGGGTGTGACGGCCGTGGAGCTTCTGCCCATAAATGAATTTTCGGAAACGGATTCATACCTGACCAACCCTGAAACCGGGGAGAAGCTTCTTAATTTCTGGGGCTACAACCCGGTCAGCTTTTTTGCCCCGAAAGCGTCGTACGCTCACAACGCCGACGGTGGCGAACACGTGGCAGAATTCAAAACCATGGTCAAAGCGTTTCATAAGGCGGGCATAGAAGTCATTCTCGACGTCGTCTTCAATCACACGGCCGAGGGCAATCAATACGGACCGACCATATCATTCAAGGGGCTGGACAACAGCATTTATTATATCATAGATAAAAACAGTGGTGAATATCTGAATTTTACGGGATGCGGCAATACATTAAACTGCAATCATCCGATCGTACGTGACATGATCCTGGCCTGTCTGCGATACTGGGTGATCGAGATGCATATCGACGGTTTCCGTTTCGATCTGGCCTCGGTGCTGGGCCGGGGACAAGATGGTTCGGTGTTGACCAATCCGCCTCTGTTGGAGAGAATCTCGGCCGATCCTATTCTGGGCAAGACCAAACTTATCGCCGAGGCGTGGGACGCGGCCGGGTTGTACCAGGTCGGGTCGTTTCCGTCGTATGGCCGCTGGGCGGAATGGAACGCCTCTTTCCGCGATGATATCAGGAAATTCGTCCGTTCGGGCGGAGGTATGGTTTCGAGTCTGGCGTCGAAGCTGATGGGCAGTCCTGACTTATATATGAAGGGTGACCGCAATCTGGAGCACGGAATAAATTTTATAACCTGTCACGACGGATTTACGCTTAAGGACCTTGTATCGTACAACGAGAAACACAACCTCGCCAACGGCGAAGACAACCACGACGGCTCCAACGATAATTCAAGCTGGAATTGCGGCTGGGAAGGTGCGACCAAAATTCGATCGATAGATTACGGGTTTGAGATTTCATTTGAAGCGGTCGATAAGTTGAGATTGCGTCAGGCCAAGAATTTCGCCGCATTGCTGCTATTGTCCAGGGGGGTGCCGATGATTTTGGCGGGTGATGAATTCGGACGCACTCAAAAGGGCAATAACAATGCCTATTGCCAGGACAACCAGATAAGCTGGCTTGACTGGAACATGGCCGATACGAATAACGACTTGCTGCGGTTTTTCAAACACCTGATTGCGTTTCGGAAAAGGCATCCGTCGCTAAGAAATCATTGCGCGGAATACGATGATATCATGGTGGAATTTCCTGTCAACTGGCACGGTGTCAAACCGCACGAGCCCGACTGGGCGGAATATTCCCGGTCGCTGGCGGTTCAAATAACCGAGCCGCTGCCCGAAAATCCGAACGAGCATATTGATATATATATCGTTGCCAGCTCGTACTGGGGACAATTAACCTTCGAACTACCGGAAATTTCCGGTCGAAGCTGGCACCGGATGATTGATACATCGGTCGAACCACCCGACGATATCTGTGACAGCGACCGGGGATTTATGCTCGAACGGCAGGCGACTTATGTTGTCAATCCGCGTTCGGTTGTCGTATTGATCGGTTATTGACGCCCCCGAAAAAAATGCCGGAGGCCGGAATCGAACCGGCACGATGTTGCCATCGGAGGATTTTGAGTCCTCTGCGTCTACCAATTTCACCACTCCGGCAGATTTGTAATAATAGATGCACCGACTTTTTTAGTCAAGCTCATTCTTCAGCAAAATAATCGGAATTAAAAATGTCTGACGTCGGTTGAGTCTTCCGAGAAGTCATACTTGTCGGGATCGGTCCCCGGGCCGACATAGAGGCCTTTCGACGGGTGCAGGGGACAGGTTTCTGTCGGGACGTCCTCGGCGCGGAAAATCTCCTTAACTACGTCGACGCATCGGTCGGTAGCGAGTTTGCCCGATTCCAGACAAATGTCGGCATAGACTATCCCTTCCGGTTGTTCGAAATCCAAAACCGGCAGGCTGTCGTGGGCAGCTTTCATAATCTCAGTCCAGATGGGAAGAGCATTGACAGATCCAGTCTGGTTATGGCCAATCGAGGTTTTTTCGTCAAACCCGACCCATACCCCGGTGGTAATCTGCGGCGTATACCCGACAAACCAGTTGTCACAGAAATTATCCGAGGTGCCGGTCTTGCCGCCGGCCGGACGGCGAAAACCACGCCAGCGCGCTCCGCGACCGGTGCCGTGCGGGCCATCCATCACCGATTGCATCATCGAAACCATTATGTACGCCGTCTGAGCCGAGAGAACCTCTTCTTTCTGGATATTAGAATCGTCCTCGAGCACATTTCCGTAACGGTCAATAATACGCGTGATATATCGGGGCGGGATGCGAATTCCGCCGTTAGGGAAGACCGTGTAGGCTGAGACCAGATCGAGCGGTTTGACAACTTCCGTACCTATTGCGAGCGACGCCACCGGCTTAAGAGGTGTGGTGATACCCATTTTGTGGGCATAGAAAATGGCCTGTTCCGGCGTGATCTTCAGCAGCAATTTGATGGCAATCAGGTTGCGGGACATTTCCAGACCCGTTCGCAGGGTCATCCGGCCCATAAATTCATTGTCGAAATTGTGAGGACGCCAGTCCTTGGCACCGGGGATTTCAAGCTTGATGGAGTTATCGTAAAAGACATCCGACGGATGATAGCCGTTGTCCATGGCGGCGGTATATATAAACGGCTTGAAAGCCGACCCCGGCTGCAAAAGTGATTGCACGGCGCGGTTGAACTTGGTTTCCTCAAACGAACGTCCGCCGACCAGTGACAATATGTCACCATTCTTGTTATCTATGGCGATCTCGGCTCCCTGAATCTGTTTGTATACGCGGATCGAATCTCCGTGTTCATCGACGGTATCAGGCAGAACGTACGTATAGGTCAGACTGGTCCGGGGATGGGCCCTTTCGATTCTGGCCTGAAGAGAATCCAGTTTGATTTTGATCGTTTTCTCGGCCACCTGCTGCAAACGCCAATCGAGCGTCGTCATGACGGTCAATCCGCCGGAATAGAGCGCTTTTTCGCCGTATTTATCGAGAATGTACTGCCGAACCATTTCGGTGAAGTACGGCGCGCGCCCCGTTTCCTGCATGGGCTCTTTCAGATCGACCGGCAGGCTTTTTAGAGAATCATATTCCTCTTTGTTAATCTTGCCCCAGCTATAGTATGAGTACAGAGAGCGGTTGCGGATGTTCATCGCCAGTTCGGGGGAATCGAAGACCTTGAGCCGGCTGGGCCCTTTTAAAAGGGCTACAAGCAAGGCGCAGTCGTCGATAGTAAGCTGATCGACTCGTTTATCGAAATAGGCCCTTGCCGCAGCCGCGATGCCGTGTGCCCCTCGACCAAAATAGTACTGGTTTAAGTACATCTGGAGAATTTCTTCTTTGGAATAGGTGCGCTCCAGCTTTATGGCGGTCAGGGCCTCTTTGATTTTACGTGACAGGGTTTTCTTACGATCAAGAAACAGCATACGGGACAACTGCTGGGTGATGGTCGATGCGCCCTGGGCGATCCGGCCTTCAACCAGGTCGATAAATGCCGCCTTGGCGATTCGGACCGGGTTGATGCCCCAATGATCCCAGAATTGCTGGTCTTCAACGGCGAGCAGCATGTCAATCAAGTGCTTGGGCATTTGGTTGTATGGGGTCAGGACGCGGTTTTCGTTAAAATAGCTTTGCAATAGAGAGCCATCGGCCGAATATATTTTGGTCTTAAGCGAGGGCTCAATATTGTGCAACTCCTCGAACGAGGGTAAATCTTCCTGATATACCACATAGGTTCGGTATATGACGATAGTCATAAAAACTATACAAAGTGCCGAAAGAATCATTAGGGACCGCAGGGTCCGTTTCTTTTTATCCTTGGTTTTCTTCACTACAAAATTCATAAGCTCTATTATGTCGTTAATTAGCGGTTTAAGTCAACCAAAAAGACGTGCAGACAGGCATTTGCTATATTATACATCGGCAGTAACCATCGGTTTAAAATATATAACTTGCCTTTTATACGCCGTTAGTTTATTCTCGCTCTATAAATAATGGAAAAAACCAAAGAGAATAAGCATTTGGCCGATAATAAATTAAAGCGAAAAGACCGATGAACAAGGAACTACAGAAACAGTGGACGGCTATATCGAGAGGCGCAGTGGAACTTCTGCCGCCCGATGAATTCAAAAACCGTCTTAAACAGTCTATAGAAAAGAACCAGCCCCTCAGAGTCAAACAGGGCTTTGACCCGACCGCTCCGGATATACATCTGGGCCATACGGTCGGTATCAGGAAACTCCGCCAGTTTCAGGAACTGGGCCATAAAATTGTCCTGATCATAGGTGATTATACGGCTATGGTGGGCGATCCCTCGGGACGATCGGCGACCCGGCCGCAGCTGTCTTATGATCAGATCATGGCTAACAGCGAAACGTATCAAAAGCAGTTTTTCAAGATACTCGACAAGTCCCGGACGGAAATACACTACAACGGCGAATGGTTCGCCAAGATGGACTTCAAGAGTATATTAGAGTTGGCGTCTAAATTCACGGTGGCGAGGATTCTGGAGCGCGACGATTTCGAAAAGAGATTCAAATCGAATACGCCAATTTCAATACATGAATTTTTATATCCGTTGATGCAGGCTTATGATTCGGTTGCAATCAAGGCCGACGTCGAAATCGGGGCAACCGAGCAAAAATTCAATCTTCTGACCGGCCGGGAAATCCAGCAGGATTACGGAATCGAGCCACAGGTGATTCTTACTTTGCCGGTGCTGGTCGGCCTGGATGGGCATCAGCGTATGTCAAAGTCGATTGGCAACTACATCGGAATAGACGAGCCGCCGAACGAGATTTTCGGCAAGGTCATGTCCATACCCGACAGCCTGATTTATTCATATTTCGAACTGGCGACGGACATTTCCGAAAAAAGGCTTTCCGAGATTAAAACGATACTTGAAGCGGGCAAGACTAACCCAATGGATATCAAGAAGGAGCTGGGAGAGACCTTGGTTCGCGAATATCATGACAGCGAAGCCGGCAAGGAAGCGAGAGAAGAATTCGAGCGAGTATTCTCCCGTAAAGAGACGCCTGAGGATGTACCGGAATTTGACGCTTCGGCCTATGGCGGCAGGGTCTGGATAGTCCAGCTTCTCGAGGACAGCGGATTGGTTAATTCCCGAGGTGAGGCTCGTCGACTAATTCGCGGCGGTGGAGTAAGTATCAACGGCGACAAATTGACCGATGAAAACCACGAGTTCGAACTTAAAAACGGGGCATTGATAAAAGCCGGAAAAAGACGATTTTTGAAGATCAAATTGTCATAGCTTGCGGAACTATAACCGTTTACGGCAATTATAAGTTATATGAAATTCGATTCGGTTAAATTCGTCATACTGCTTTTGGTAATTACCCTCGCTGGTTGCGGCGGGAATAAGGCTATCAACTATTCAGGTGAGAAAAAGCCCGGATATCTTGATAAAAAAATAAATTCCTCGGAAATGCAGCTAGACAACGATGATGGCAAAGCAGACACCGTGGATAATACAATAAATCGCTATGCTTTCAATCACTTCGCCAACGGATCAATACTTGAGGTTATGGGTGAGTATTATCTGGCCAGCCAGCAGTATCGCGAAGCCTTGAAATATATGCCGGAATCGGCGGAAATAAGGTCGAGCTATGCCTTGACGCTGTTTTACTTAAGAGAGTTCGACAAAGCCCTGGCCGAGGCACAGAAAGTCAAACCGCAGGACCTGCAGACCAAAATACTGATTGCTGACTGTTACCGCATTCTCGGCAAAGCTCCCAAAGCTCTCGCAGCTTATGAGGCGGCGGTCAAAGAAGACACAATGAATATTCAGATTTGGTACCACATCGCTCGTTTTCAGGAGCAATTTCAGCATTACGACAGTGCGTCATACGCTTTTTCGAGAGTGGCTAACATGAACCCGAACGGTGATAATTTCCAGAAGCTGGGTAATCTTCAGATTAGAGCCGGGTTGATCCCGGAAGCTTTGGACAGCTATAAACAGTCTATCGCGATGGATTCGTCGTCGGACAATGTCAGATCATACCTGGGGATGTCGGTTATTTATGAAGAATCGGGCGCCGATGACAGCGCTCTTTATTATACCGAACTGGCCCATGACCGGGCTCCCGATGACAATATGATCGCGACCCGCCTGCTTGGTTTATATGAAAAAGCCGGGCAGTATGACAAAGGGATAGATATCGCCAAAGACGTCATCGACCGGTCGCCGTTCGACCGATCGCTGATTCAAAGGCTCGGAATTTTATACTACCTTCAGGATAGTCTGCGCCTGGCCGATTCGGTGTTTACATATTTGGAAGATTCCGGGATCAATGATCTGTCGGTGCAATATTATATCGGTCGGGTGGCATTTTTACGGGGCGATTTGCCGCGCGCCCGGGATTATTTCAAACGCATTACGCTCGAGGCGGACACGGTTATTGACGGCTGGATGAACCTCGGCATGGTATATTATGAAATGGATTCAACCAAGGCCGAGATAAGCAATTACGAGAAAGCCCTGACTCATCTTAAAACGCTCGATGATTCGCTATCGATTTCGTTTTCACTGGGGGCGGCGCTGGAACGCGACGGCCAGTTCGACAAAGCGGTTTCGATGTTCGAATATATTCTGAAATACCGCCCGGACCACGCCCCGACCCTGAATTATCTCGGCTACATGCTGGCCGAAAAGGGGGAGAGGCTGGATTACGCCCGCAAGTTAATCGAAAAAGCGCTCAAGATATCTCCTGACAACGGTGCTTATATCGACAGCTATGGATGGCTGATGTATCGCATGGGGAAATATAATAAAGCCCTGGAACAACTGACGCTGGCCTATAAATATATCAACGACGATCCGGTCGTGCTGCACCATCTCGGCGATATATATGAAGCCCTTGACGAACCCGATCAGGCTCGCGTATATTGGCAAAAAGCATTGGAGCTTGATCCGAATAATGAAGCGCTCAAAGAAAAGCTTGAACACTAAACTAAATCCGTTTTATCTCCCGTTTATATTTCTATTCTCGTTGATATTGACGATGTGCGCCAAAGTGGCATCGCCTCCGGGCGGTCCGGTCGACGAAACCGGGGCTGAGATAGTAATGTCCGAGCCCGAATCGGGCGCGGTAGACGTCGCTCGAGGCGACGTTGTCAGCGTGACTTTTTCGGAAACGGTCGACAAGAATTCAGCCCAGACGGCCGTGTTCATATCACCCCGTCCGACAAGCGATCCGACATTCAAATGGAAGGGCAAGACGATGAACATCATCCTGCCCGATTCATTCCGGGATTCGACAACTTATATAGTCAACATCGGAGCCAACGTCGCTGATCTTCGCAACAACAAAATGGCGTCGTCGAAGCAGATTGCATTTTCGACGGGACCGGAAATCAGCGCGGGGAAAATAAAAGGCTATATAGCCGACGGTGGCAAACCCGGGGTGGGCGTGACGGTGGGGTTATTCGACGACATCAATCCGGATTCATTGCCGTCGTTTGATTCGCTTTACCCGGTGTACATGACGCAGACGGGCAAGGACGGGCTTTTCAACCTGGACTATCTTCCCGATGGCCGATATTTCCTGCTGGCCTTCGGAGATAAAGATAGAAGCCAGACATTTGATTTCGGGCAGGAATCCTTCGGACTGGCCGACCGCGTGGCGAAAATCGAAAACGGTGTCGGGCCCAATAATCTCAATATCTCTATGATAAAAATAGACACAACGTCATACGATATTCTTTCCATAGCGCCTAACGGCGACGGTCTCATAAAAATAAGGTTTACCAATAGCATCCTCCCGGACGATTTCAAAGGGATGTTCAAATATATCGAATTGCGGCCGGTCGTAGATTCCGGGGCGACGTTGTATCATCCTGAAGCAATCGTGGAGGGGGGAGATAAGGCCCTCCAGAATTTCACCATCTTTTTCGGCAATCTCGATTCAGGGGATTATCAGATACGAATAGACAAGAAGGCGTTCGGGATTATCAATGATACCATTCCTTATATATATAGCTCAAAGTTCGACCTGGCCGCAACCGCCGATGAAACTCCGCCTGCAATATCTTTCTGTTCCCATGACAAGCAGACTGTTTTTGCCGATGATAACCGCATTAATCTTGGCTTTTCGGAACCGGTGGTATTTTCAGATACAGGCCAGATGCCGTTTATTTTGCTCGATAGGGATACAATAGGTTACGATTTAGTCATAGATTCAATCGGCCCGCTGCTTTATCAACTCTATGTGCCGGATTTGAGCGAAGGACAAAATTATACATTGAGCATAAACGCTCCGGAAATATCGGACCGGGCCGGCAATGTCCTCGGGCAAACGATTATAGATTATCGCTTCAGTACTTATGACATAGATTCGATGGGTTCGGTTTCGGGGACGGTCGTGATAGATACGACGACTGTCAAAATGGGCCCGGTAAATTTCACTTTCGGCCTTTATCCGTCAATGAAGAATTTCGATTTTGCTGCAGTCCGGGACAGCTTCAATCTGAATCTTCCGCCGGGCAAATATCGGCTACTGGGATATGTCGATCGCAACGGCAATGGAAAGCAGGATTTCGGTTCGCTGAAGCCTTGGGAATGGCCGGAGACGTGGGAGATTTATCCGGATACAATAAGAATCCGGCCGCGTTTTGAGACGGCCGGAATCGAATTGGATATTAAATAACCGTCCCGCTTTGCGGGGGCGGTAGTCTTTAATCGGCTTACTTGCCCTTTTCTATACTTACCAGCTTAATGTTGAAATTAAGGGTCTGACCGGCCAGCGGATGGTTGGCATCCAGCTTAACCGAGTCGGGAGTAATTTCAAGCACTTTGGCATAAAAAACCTGTCCGTTGGGACCGGGCAACTGGAGTTCCTGACCAACCTGCACGTCACCGGCGGCCTGAATCTTATCTCTCGGCACGACGCCGATCATTTCATCACGATACGGGCCGTAAGCGCTGTCGGGGGGAATCGTAACGGTCGTGCTGTCGCCTTCGGACATCCCGATCAGGGCGTGTTCGAAACCCGGGATAACCATCGAATCACCGAGTTTGAATTCCAGGGGTTCCTGACCTTCGGAGGAGTCGAAGATTGTTCCATCGTCGAGTTTTCCTACATAATGAACTTTGACCGTATCCCCAACCTCGGCCACTTTCTTTGAGGAACAAGCCATGATGACGGCAAATGCAGTCAACAAAGCCAATACCACAATCAGTCTTGATTTCATCTGTTTGCCTTTCTGAAAATAACTTCGCATTTGCCGTCGCGACGGTTTATGCCAATTTCATTAATTTCCTAATTATGCCAATTGCACTAAACTCTTTTATTTCTACAATCTGCTCCGCCTTAGTCTCCCAAACTGGTAATATTAATCATTAATGGAGGTGGGGTCAAGATATAGATAAATCATTTGAAAACCGGGATCGGCTAAAAAAAAGGCGGGACCTGCCGGTCCCGCCAAAATCCAACCGGAATATTACAGCTGGCCCCAGAGCTTCAAAACGACGCGACGATTTTTCGCGTTGGCATCTTTTTCGTCCTGCATAGCCACCGGGTGGTTTTCACCCTGGCTCGACGTATACATTCTGTAAAGTGCTACGCCGTACTGGTCGACCAGATATCTCTGAACGGCATCCGCACGGGCCTGCCCGAGAAGCAGGTTATAATTGGCGGAACCGGTTTTATCGGTATAGCCGGTTAGTTCCAGGAGGGAACGAGGATTGTCTATCATCTTCTGGCCGAGCTCTTCCAGATAATCGCGGGCAGTCTGTGTCAGCTCATGGCTGTCAAAATCGAAATTGACAACACCTTCCCAAATAACCTGGTAATTTTCAAAACCTTTGGCTTCGTTCAAAGCCTTGTCGGCCTTGTCGGAAAGTTCGGCCGTCACCGATTGCATCTTCTTGATTTCATCGGCATTCAGAGCCGACTGGGCTTTTACGGTATTCATATCAGCCTGCATTGAAGCCTGAACTTCGGCTATGCGCTGATCGACATACCCTTTGCTTGCACAACCTACTACCAGGAGGCCGCCAAGTATGGCTATGGCCACGAGGATTTTAAAACGCATCCTTCCTCCATGAAAAATTGGTTAGTTTAACTTTATTTTGACCAATGATATACTTGTTTTGGCGGTAGTGTCAAGGCTAATTTTGTTATTTTACTCTATTGTTTTATGGCTCCGGCAGTTATGCCGGATACGATATGCCTCTGGAAGAGCAAAAAGACGATGAGAACGGGAATCACGGCCAGCCCCGATCCTGCCATAAGATGCTGCCAGTCAATCGCTTGATGCCCCTGATATAAAGCCAGGCCGACCGGTAGTGTTCGCAGCGAATCAGAGCTGGTCAGGATAAACGGAAACAAAAACGAATTCCAGTTTACCAGAAAGACCTGTATCGCCAGCACAGCCAGAGCGGGTTTGCATAAGGGCATGACGATTCTGAATAAAATCCGAAATTCCCCGGCTCCGTCCATGCGGGCGGCTTCTTCAACTGACGGCGGCAGAGAGTCTATATACTGCTTAACCAGAAAGACACCAATCGGATTGACCAGAAACGGCAGGATTAAAGCCGCGTAGGTGTCGTACAGGCCCAGCTTGAAGATTAACAAATATAGAGGAATAATGATTATATGTACCGGAATCATCAGGACGAAAATAATCGAAAAAAACCAGAAACGGCGGCCTATTAGCTTATATCTCGACAGAGCATAGCCGGTCATAAAGCAGAACAGAATATTCCCAATTGTGACGGCCGCTCCTACCAGTGCCGAATTTATAAAGTAGCGGAGCATGCCGCCGCTCTGAAAAATATCGCGATAGATATTAAGAGTAAAAACACCTGAAAAAAAATCGGACAGTGATAGTCCCTGATCGGCAGGCATAAAGGATATGCGGAACATCCACAGCAGGGGGAAGACCATTACCGCCAGAATAATGCACAGTGCAATGTATTTCAGAAGTTTCACCACAGCCGCCTTTGCCGAAGCAGTCTGAACTGCATGAGCGAAAATATCGCAATTATAACAAACAACACATAAGCCGCCGCCGAGGCATAACCGAATTCGAAACGACTCAGGCCGGTTTCGTAGATAAAATAGACGGCAGTCGAGGTGCCGTAATTGCCGCGCGTCATGACGAATATTTCCACGAACACCTGGAATGACTTGATAGTATTAATGACGATTATAAACAACGCGACCGGCTTAAGAAGCGGCAGCGTTATATAGCGGAACTTCTGCCAGGCGGTCGCTCCGCTGACTTCCGCGGCTTCATATAACTCGTCCGGTATAGATTTGAGCCCCGCCAGAAACAGCAGCATGTAATACCCGACCGACATCCAGACGTCCATCGCCATGACCGAATAAAGAGCCGTCGAGTTCGACAGCAACAGCCCATTGGGCGGCGGGGACAGGCCGAGCATCTGCGCCAGCAGATATATATAGCCGCCGCGCGAGTACAGATTAGTGAAGACCAGAGCGACGACGATCATCGACGTCACCGACGGCATAAAATAAGCCGAGCGGAAAATCGTCCGGCCGGGGAAATTCTTATTGACCAACAGCGCCAGGCCGAGGGCGATGACGGTCGTGACCGGGATCGTACCTACCACAAATATAACCGTATTTTTAAGAGAAACCAGAAAGGCCTTGTCGGAAAAAAGAGATATATAGTTTTCAAAGCCTATCCAGGACCAGTCCGGGCGCATCAGGCGATAATCCGTAAAGCCCAATACCAGTGAGTAGAGCAGGGGAAATAGCCAGAAGAGACAGAACGAGATAATCCAGGGCGATGCAAAGAGAATACCTATGGATTTCCTGCGGATCATTCCGGTTGTTTGAGAAGTTTCTCTATCTCTTTTTTGCCGTTATAAAGGCCCTCGGCGATCGGAACGCCGTTGAACAGAATATCTTCCAGAGTCCGCTCGATAATGTCTTCGATATAAACCCAATTCTTGTCGATTTCCGGCATTTGTGCGTTTTTTATTTGCTGCACAAAAGTGGCCAGGTGAGGATCATCGGTGAAGAACGGATCTTCGGAGGCGGCTTTATTCGACGGATTAGCCGACATATTGGCTTTGCAAAATGTCAGTTGATTGTCTTTGTCGGTTATGAATTTTATAAATTTGAGAGCCGCATCTTTATTTGGACAGGTTTTGCTTATCGCCAGATATTCACCGCCCAAGAATGAAGTTCCGGAATACTTGGGACCGGGGAAGACGAAGGTTGAAAAATCTATTTTACGGTTTTCATTGCGGATGCGTTTCAGCAGCCAGTCACCTGATATAATCACGCCGACCTTACCATCGAGGAAGGCGTCTTCAAGTCGTCTCTGCGTATCGACCAAACCGGTGCTGTCGGAAAGCTCTTTATAGAATTTCAAGGCATTGTACGAACGGTCGGTCGCCAGTGTGCTGAACTTTCCCGTCTTGCTTATTGTATACCCCTTATTGGACCATAGAAACGGGAGAAATTTCTTATATAAAGTGTGTTTTTCGGCGGCGTTGGAACCGAAGCCGTAAATATCTTTTCCGAGTGAATCAATCTTGTAACATTCTTCTTTCAGCATGTCCCAGTTGTATGGGACGAAGTCGTCCGGCAGTCCGGCTTCTTTCCGCAGAGTATTGTTTACGTACAGAACGCGCGTCCCCAGAATCCACGGGAAGGCATAGATTTTATTTTTGTATATGGTCGGCTCCCAGCCGTAAAAGGCCGATGTGTCTTTAATGACGCCGTCGGTGATATCAGCCAGCTGATCGGACTGCGAAAACTCCGCGATCCAGTCCGATCCCAGTTCGACCACGTCGGGAGCGGTGCCCGATGAAAAGGCCAGAACGATTTTATCGTGACCGTTGGCCCAGGTGAGGTCGGTGACGTTAATTTTAACATCGGGATTTTGAGCTTCAAAATCGGAGACCATTTTTTCTATGGTCGGCTTAATGGCGGGATCAGTTGAAAATTGCCACCATTGTAATGTCATCGGTCCGGACGGCTTGTTGCCACATGAAACCATACCGATAAGTGCGATAATTGTCAGTAGTATTGTAATTTTTTTCATAGCTCGAGAATAAGTAAAGTCTTAAAGGGTTGTCAAGTAAACTTTTTGTTGATTTTGCCTCATCATATTTATTAAGTCATTATATGCAAAAAGGTTGGGTTCGGTTCATAATACTTATGACGATGCTGTTTAGATGCGACGTCGCCCGGGCAGGAGATTCATCGGCTCAAAGCTCGACCTGGTTTGATTTATCAACGCTGCCGACATTGATATTGTCTATAATTTGTATCGGGATCGTCTTGTATGCCATTCGTTCCTCGAAATCGGGCGAGGGCATTAAAATAAGAGAGATTCCGGGTCTTGCGGCAGTTGAAGAAGCGGTCGGCCGGGCCACCGAGATGGGCTCGCCGATGCTTTACACGCCCGGATGGGGCGGGGATATTCAGCGCCCGACGACGATAGCCTCAATGAATATACTGTCATCAGTTGCAGAAAAAGCGGCCGAGTACGACTGCCGTTTGATATATCCCACGCACGACCCGGTGATAATGGCGGTTGCACAGGAAGTGGTTAAAGAGGGATGTGCCAAAGCGGGCTATCCGGACAGGTATCATCCCGATGACATATTCTATATTTCGTCGTCGCAGTTCGGTTACGCCGCCGCGGTCGACGGTTACATCAGCCGCACCAAGCCCGCGTCGGTATTTTTGCTGGGGACATTCGAGGCCGAATCGCTGATTCTGGCCGAAACCGCCAATTCAATCGGCGCGATTCAAATCGCCGGGACCGATTCAACCATACAATTGGCATTTTTTATCGTCGCCTGTGACTACACGCTGATCGGTGAAGAGCTGTTCGCGGCGTCGGGGTATTTGTCCAAAAATCCGGCGATTTTGTCATCGGTCAGGGCTCAGGATATTATCAAAGTCTTGATTACAGTGTTTATTATTGTGGCCCTTATCTGGGCGACGATTGATCCCTCGTCGACGTGGTGGAAATTCTGATGAAACAGCGTCTGCCTGTCATAATCTGTTTTCTGGCCGGAGCCCTGATGTTCCTTCAGTATTTTTCGCCGCACCCGGCGGCAAGAGCCATCTATTCAGGAATTCTCGACTACTGGCAGATAATTTTCGCGTTCACGCTGCTGGTGGGGGTCGCGGCGTTCGCAAAAAACAATTTGAAACAGCTGTCTCGCGGACAGGACGCACCGTACAGGGCAGTGGCGCTGTTGGGTATCGTCCTGATGCCGGTGCTGGCTATAGTCGGTGGCATCAAAATAGACTCGCCGTTCTTGTGGGTTTTTGAGAATGTTATCGCACCGATGCAGGCGACGGTTTTTTCGCTGCTGGCATTCTTCGTGGCGTCGGCATCGTTTCGGGGATTTCGCGCGAGGAATCTTCAGGCGTCGATATTGCTGGGAGCGGCACTTATCATACTTATCGGCCGCGTACCTATCGCCGAGATGATTTCGGGCTATCTGCCGAAACTGACTTTCTGGATACAGGATTATCCCTCGATGTCGGCCCGTCGGGCGATCTTGATCGGCATCGGGCTGGGCTCGATGACAACGGCATTTCGGGTTATACTTGGAATAGAGCGAACTTATTTAAAGGGTGAATGATGACACCGGCGAGAATCAGATGGATAATTTTCGCGGGGCTGTTTATAGTGGTTGTACTATCCTATCTGGTCGTGGTTGATTTCGTATCGGTGACGTCACCCGAAGTGCAGCGAAGCTACGATTACATTAAAAATCTTCCCGAAGGCTCGGTGGTCATGGTTTCGTTCGACCATGAGGCATCATCGCTGCCGGAAATCCAGCCGATTGCGCTGGCCATCTTAAGACATGCCTTTAAAAATAATGTGAAGCTAATCGGGGTGTCGCTATTCGCGGAGGGGACGGCTATCGGGTATCGACTGATGACCGGGACGGCCAAAGAGTACGGCAAAAAGTATGGCACCGATTATGTCTTCCTGGGATTCAAACCTCAGCAGATTGCGACCATTCTCGGAATGGGCGAATCGATCAAGAATATCTTCCCCGAAGACTACCTCGGGACACCGGTCAATCAGCTGCCAATCATGGCGAATATCGAAAATTACAATGATATCGTTATGGTGATATCTATCGCCGATGGCTCTCTCACGGTGCAGTGGATCGAATACGCCGGCGCGAAATACAATCAGAAGGTGATGGCCGGGCTTACGGCGGCCATGATTACGACGTACGATCCCTATATCGCCTCCGGGCAGCTTTATTCGGTCGTGGGCGGACTTAAAGGAGCGGCCGAATACGAAGCGTTGATTCACCATAAGGGGGGAGGGACGCGCGGGATGATGGCGCAGACGTCGGCGCATATTTATGTGATTATCCTGATTATCATCGGGAATATATTTTACTTCCGAAACAAGTCCAAAGGCAGGGCGGAAAAGTAATGAATTTCGGTCTTCTCATTGCGGGCATTTTAACGCTGGCCATATATACGTTCTTATATAAGGACAATCCCATCTACCGTATGGCGGAGCATCTGCTGATCGGGCTTTCCATCGGATACGCCCTCGTCATTTACTGGCAGACGACGCTGGTGGATATTCTGTTCCGGCCGCTGTTTCTGGACGGTAAGCTGTTTCTGATACTCCCGCTGATTTTGGGGCTTCTGATGTTCAGCCGCTTTAGTTCAAGGCTTTCGTGGCTGTCGCGGATTCCGATCGCTTTCATGATCGGGGCCGGTGCCGGCGTGGCTATTCCGGCCATGCTCTACGCCCGGACCATAAAGCAGGTGTCGGCGTCGATAGTCCCGCTGGTTGACGGCGGCGGATTTCATTTCGAGGCGCTGGTCGTGGTTCTGGGATTGCTGTCGACGCTGGCATATTTTTATTTCAGTCGTGAGCATGAAGGGGCCATGGGTAAGGCGGCGCGGCTGGGGACGTATTTTCTGATGATATTTTTCGGGGCCACGTTCGGATATACGGTCATGTCCCGCATGTCGACGTTTATAGGCAGGATCGACTTTCTCCTGACCGATTTCCTGCACCTGATTGGATAGCCCGCCGTAAAACAAAGCGTGAATATTCTCGTAATTGACCGGTATAGGTTTTTGAAATCATGGAAATAAAAATTGGCACATCGGGATACAGCTTCGCCGACTGGGTCGGGCCGTTTTACCCGAAAGGAATCGAAAAGGGCAAGATGCTCGACTTCTATGTCAATCATTTCGACACGGTCGAGATCAATTCAACCTATTATCGGATCCCGCACCCGGCCGTGATGGCCAAAATAGAACAAAAAACGCCGGACCATTTCGAGTTTATGGTTAAAGTCCCGCAGGCGCTGACTCATAAGAGAAATGATATAGAACGGGCGGTTGCAGAGTACAAAGAGTGCCTGAAACCGATGGAAGAAAGCGGCAAGCTCAAAGGCGTCCTGGCCCAGTTTCCGTACTCGTTCAAGTTTAATCAATCCAATCTGGAATATATCAAGACCTGCCGGGAAATGCTGGCACCGCATCGGCTGTTTGTCGAATTCCGGCACAACGGCTGGGTGAATCGTATTATGTACGATGCGCTGAAAGACAGCGATATCGGGTATGTCTCGGTCGATGAGCCGCAAATATCGGGGCTTTTAAAACCGGATTGTTTCAATACGACCAAAACGGGCTATGTCCGGCTGCACGGACGGAATTCAGAACAATGGTGGGACGGCGGGGCGCTCCGCTATGATTACGATTACACGCCCGAGCAACTTCAGGAGTGGAAAGATAAGATCCAGAAATTGGAGGGTAAGACAAACAAAGTATATATCTTTTTCAATAATTGTCACGCCGGGCAGGCGATAAAAAACGCCCGCGAAATGAAACAGATTTTAATGATATAGATTTTTTTATTGACCGGAACCGATCATTCATTTAATTGAAGATTTTGGGGATAGAGATGGAAGAATACTTACGTCTGGAAAATATAAGCAAGCACTACGAAAGCAAAATTGCGGTCGATAGTCTGTCGCTATCGATCCCGAAGGGGTCGATTTACGGCATAATCGGCCCGAACGGGGCCGGCAAGACGACCACCATCCGCATGATCATGGATATAATTGCTCCGGATTCGGGGACGATCCACGTCAAGGGTCAGCCGGTTACGGCTCACTTCAAAAACAACGTCGGCTATCTTCCCGAAGAACGGGGCCTTTACAGGAAAATGACGCTGGCCGAGGTTATCACCTATATGGCCGAAATCAAGGGGTGCAGCAAAAGTCAGGTTAACGCCAATATCGACAAGTGGCTGGACAAGATGTCGCTCTCGTCGTACAAGTTCAAAAAGGTCGAAGAGTTGTCGAAGGGTATGCAGCAAAAACTGCAGTTCGTGACCACACTTATCCACGAACCGGAAATGATAATTCTCGACGAGCTCTTTTCCGGATTAGACCCGATCAATATCGAGCTAATCAAGGGCATTCTTCTCGATGAAAAACGGCGCGGGACGACTATCCTGTTTTCGACGCATGTCATGGAGCAGGCCGAAAAGCTCTGCGATTATATCTGCCTGATAAATAACGGCCTTAAAGTCCTCGACGGCAGA
>CAZMWI010000039.1:14915-19411 GCA_964569945.1 uncultured Ignavibacteriaceae bacterium | reverse complement strand
CGACGGCGACATCAACCTGTTGGATATATTGTACCTGATAGACAATATTTACGGCGCCCCGCCCGGCCCCGACCCGGTCTGTCCATGAATTATGATCAATAACGAATTTCATAAAGGAGGCCTTTGCCTCCTTTTTTCTTGACACAATTTGGGATATCCCTATCTTTTATTTAGGTTAACGTCTGTCAATTCGGTGGGCTAATCTTGGATTTGAGATCGCGACTATAATTTAATTTTCTGTGGAGGGCAGGGCTATGTACAGGAAAATCTTATCACTAATAATCGCACTTTCGATTCTTATACCGGCTAGTATTATGGCCGTCGATTTCGAGGTCGAATTCCCTCCGCCATGCGGTATATATGGCACAACAGCTGGATTTATCCCTATTAAAATCTACATTGATAATAATGATTTGGATCGCGACTATTTCCGCCTGCCCCTTGTCATATATAGCCCGGACAACAAGATAAATCATATACAATATCCCAATATGTCCGGTGGGTATGGGCCCCACGGAAGCATTTTATTCTTAAACGGGTTTGAACCCGGTGGATTTTGGGAATCGGGCGTGCAAATCCAGGAAGGCGGCTGGGACGGATACTTGCCAGACACCATCTGCTTTTACGCCGAAAATCAGGTCACCGGTGACAACTGGCCTCAGGGACTGGGGCTTCAGGAATATATAGATATATTTTTGTATATTCAGGACTTGGCTGAACCATATGGAGCTAATAGATTATGTATTGACTCGGCCGATATGGAAGACCCTTATAACTGGCTTTGGGAGGAACCATCACCGCCCTTTGGTGGACCGTACTGCACTAATATTACCTGGAATTGCGCTTTGCCCCCGTATATAACCAACTGCCCCCAATCAATGATTACAATGAGTTATCGAAATAGCATATATAGAGCTTTTGAGGCACAAGACGGAGAATACAGCCCCATAATTGATTGGCAGCTTTATGGCCCCGGCACTTTGACTCCTATGGGTCAATATGTTGCTCAATATGAATATACCCCTGTATTTGAAGATTATGGTGATACATTGGAAGTCGGAATCTGCGCCGCGACCCAATGGTTTCCCTGCTCTTTGGGCGCCGTCAGCTGTTCCTTTGAAATATATGTGCGCGCTCCCGTGTGCGGGGACGCCAATAATGATGCCAAATTCGATTTGCTCGACATATTAGGCATTATCGGCGTGCTGTACTCTGTTCCTCCTGACGAATTGGACTATGACCCCATGGTTGTCGATGTTAATTCAGATGGGAATATCAATCTGCTTGATATTCTTACGATGGTCGATGTCCTTTACACCGATCCTCCGACTATGGAATTGCAGTGCACTTTTCAATAATCCGCAGTTGATCAGGGGGATGCGTTCTTGGACTTTTCAGCGACGAACCAACCACCCTCATTGACCGCCGCACGATGATATTTTAACAGCCGTTTCAAAATATAAGATTTTCGACATTTTCAGGCGGGTTGACCGACCCGCCTTTTGATTCTCTTTGACATTGACAAAGCTTTTATTACAGGATATAATTATCAATTGAATTTGCAGGGAGGTTTGCAAGGCGATTTCAACCGGGATATACAGCAGATCAAGCCAAACAGACGAGCGCCCTATCCATTGGCCGCTTGTCCTGAACCCGATGCCTCCCATAATTTTAAAAATCCCGGAAAGGTGGATTTTTGAAGGAAGACGACACCTTTGAACAATCCGATTTGAACGACGACAACCACGATCCGCTTGGCATCATCGGTTGGCAAATCGGCGGTAAATACAAGGTTACCAAACACATCGGGGGCGGCGGTTTCGGCGAGGTTTATGAGGGTTTCAATGTCAACCTGCCGGAACAAAGACTCGTCATAAAGTTTTTCAAACGCGTTCAGTCGCGCGACAAATTCGCCAAAGAAGCCAAAATCCTCTGTCTTCTCGATCACCCTAACATCTGCCGGGTAATCGACTTTCTGCCCGAGGAAGGCGCTCTTATTGTTCCGTACATCGACGGCAAAGACGGGGCGCATATCCTCAGGGAAACCGGCCCGTTAAGCGAGCCCGATTTCCTCCTGCTCGCCCGCGATCTGACCAGCGCCCTGGAATTCGCCCACAGCCAGCGGGTTGCTCATCGTGATATCAAGCCCGGCAATATCCTGATCGACAAAAACGGCCATATATATCTGATCGATTTCGGCATCGCCAAGGAAGTCGGCGACGCCGCCACCCGCACCGCCTATCAGGCGCTGACTCCGCAATTCGCCGCGCCCGAACGTCAAACCGGCCAAGCCAAATACGATCCCTTCCTGAGCGATATTTATGAACTCGGCGTAACCCTGTTCAATTTCGTCACCAACAGTATGCCCTACCGCAACCCCGCTAATCCCAGCATACGCGAATGGGGCGGCATGAGCGTCGAGGGTCTTTCCCACGACCTGGTCAAAATCCTGAAGAAGGCGACCCACCCCGATCCCAATGCCAGGTATTCTTCGGTTAAAGCTCTCCACGAGGACCTGGTCGAACTGGACGAAGTATATGCCAAATCGTCGAAAGCCAAATGGTTGGTCCCGGCCATTGTTGTCGCCGTTATTGCTGTCGTTGGTTTTTTTGGCAAAGTCCAGATTGTAGGCCTTTACAATAAATTATCCGGATCTTCAGCCACGACAGAACAAGCGACGACCCAACCTGAACCGAAACCGCCCGTCACATCTGAGACAATAAATAAGCCCGAACCGGAGCGTCCTGCCGCAAAAGAAACTCAAAAACCGCCTGTCAAACCGGTCGAGGTTGCCGTTAAGCGGGAAGAACCGAAACCGGAACCTGCCCCGCCGCCCAGGCCGATGCTTAAGGTCGCCGTCGTCCCGGCGTCGAACGCCGTCTTGCGCGTCGACGGTCTGATCAAGCCTGCCGGAGAATATATGGTATCGAGCCGGGGGCAACACGACCTTGAGGTATATCATAAAGATTACCCGATTTATCACAAACGAATAAACGTGACCGACGATTCCACGGCAGTAAATATAAATTTAAACAATGCCTTTGCCTCATCGGCCCTGCTGGACTTTCAACTGGCCCTCTTCCCCTCGGCCGATAACAAAACCCTTGAATTTTCATTGAACGGGCGCTCCCGCGACTTTACCAGCTTTCCCGCCTTCGGCCTCAAACGGGCCGCCGGTGAATGGGATGTCGGCGTAAACCTTTACCCGACCGGGTCACCCGAATCCAATGATTACAAGATTGACTCCTGCGTCACCTTCCCCTACGGCGGCGGTCCGCATCTGGTCATCAAGGGTAGTTCGGGCAAAATGGACTTCGCCAGAATAGCGAGCGACGGCGGAACTTCCGTCCCGCTGGTTATTTTCTGGTCCGAAAAGTAAGACATAACAACTAACTTCAAATCCCCGGGAGGTTTCATGAAGCATAAGAAACTTCTTTTTCGGATTATCACGTTCACCGTCCTGACAGCTTTCATGCAATTGACATTTCTGCCCCTGATGAGCTATGCCCAGGCCGGTAACTGTAATTACGATCCGGAAAAACCATCGGTTGAGCACGCCCGCGACAGCTTCAAAATGCTCAACTACAAATGCGCCGAGCAGGAACTGAACGATTATCTGGCACAGGACAGCATTACCATCGAGGAAAAGGCAAGTGCGCACGTCCTTCTCGCGTCGGTGTACTACGCCATGCTCAAGAACGACACGGAAAAGCGCGATCGGGTCACCGAGGAATTCGTCAAAGCCTTCAAGGCCTACCGCGACTGGCGCGGCGAACTCGACATCAAGTCCAGCGAATTTCTCGATCTGATGGAAATCGCGAAGACGCGTGTCGACGATGAAGCGGCCGAAGAGGAAGTCGCCATCGAGGAACCGGCTACGACCGAACCAGAAAAAATAGTCACCGAACAACCGGAGTTGGAACCCGAGCCAGAAAAGCCCGCAACCGTCACTCCGACACAACAGCCCGAACAAAAGAAGAAAAAAGCCTGGTACACCAACTGGTGGGCCATTGCCGGAGGGGTCGGACTGGTTGCGATCGCGGCCGTGGCCCTTGGTGGCGGCGGTGGCGATGGCGGCGGTGAACCGCCTCCCGATTTGCCCGGAATTCCCGATCCGCCCGTAACCGGGAAATAAAAACTTTATGGCGATTAATTGAAATTAACCTCTTTAAAAGGACATACAAAAATGAAAAAAGGAATTGTTATCGCATCGGTTTTGATCCTGATGCTGGCCGTATCGTCGATGGCCCAGGCCCCCAACTCATTCGTTTATCAGGGCCGACTGACCAACGCCGACGGCGCACCCATCACTACTACGACATCCGTGACTTTCAGATTATATACTGCTCAAAGCCCCGGTGGAACCCTGATTCACTCATGGAATAGTATATCCGTTGAACCCGATGGCAACGGCGTTTTCACCGCCGAACTGACCAACATGGACCGCAATGACTATGACACTGGCGACAAGCTTTATATCGAGCTCGTAATCGGCG
>CAZMWI010000039.1:0-14815 GCA_964569945.1 uncultured Ignavibacteriaceae bacterium | reverse complement strand
GACCGCAATGACTATGACACTGGCGACAAGCTTTATATCGAGCTCGTAATCGGCGCCAATTCACTCGCCCCTCGTCAGCTTCTTACTTCGGTGCCTTATGCTTACTCTGCTGAATATGTGGCAAATCTGGCTAATAATTCAGTAACCTCTGCGAATATAGTCAATAACAGTATTACATCGGTAGATGTTCTGGATGAGCCGGGAATTGCATATTCAATCAATGAAGGGAGTGCTTCGCTTGCCACGTCAATGACGGATATCGTTACGGTTACTATTACGACTCCGGCCGCGGGATATATTGATGTTGAAGGTACCTGCTTTATCATGTTTTCCGGTACCACCGGCCCCAACCAGGCCATATTTCAAATCGATCAGACGGCTGGCGGAAGCTATATACTTAAACATGAAACGCGGGCCGGCCTCGATGCATATACAGTTTCAACCGATAATGTGTTTCCCGTTTATGCAACGAGATTATATAGCGTTGCGGCAGGCACTTATACCTTTAGATTGGAAGGCATGGCCCAACAGGGAGCTCCTGCATCAGCACTGGCTTGGTATGGAAAGATTAAAGCTACGTACTTCCCGACAAGTTACGGCACAGTTGCAACCGCGGCTGAAAACAACAATGACAATAATGAGCAATCATATAACACTAACATTAATCCGAATACGGGTTTAATCGATGAAGCCGTCCCAGCAGGTACTCAGGAGAAATAAAATGAGAAAAACAAAATATCTCTTTTATATCCCAATACTCCTCTGCCTGCTGATCGCGATGGCTTCCGCGCAAACGACCTGGCAAATGCAAAATGACAATTTTGCCATAACGCCCGGTTCTCCCGTCGGCGGAGGCGGAACCAGTATCTCCGAAGGACATTATACGGTTGTCGGTTCAGTCGGAGGAAGTGTCGGCGGCGCCTCCGTCTCGGTCGGCCATTTTGCATCCGGCGGCGTTATGGGCGGAGCCTTTGGGCGTGCCGGGAGTATTGCAAGTCAGGCATTGCCCGATGCCGACTATCGCATTGTAGGCGTCCCGGTTAATATCCTCGGACAGACTGACGCCGATAACGTCCTCGCCGACGATCTCGGCGGCTATGATATCAAATACTGGCGTTTCGGTCGTTATGACAATGAAGACGGCGTGACCTATGAACATGGTTCCGCATCGATTCCGGATTTTACACCCGGCCTCGGATACTGGCTAATCGCCCGTGGCTCGAAAACAATCGATGCCACCGGCCTGCCGGTAATTCCAAACCTCACCCTAAGCGGTGATGATTACTATCTATCCGATTCTCCCGATTTAACACTCGGCCTTGGCTGGAACCAACTGGCCAATCCATTTGGATTTGCCATCAGCTGGTCCGACGTTCGTTACAAGGCCGGTATTTTTATTCTTGGGGCCATGAGCGCTGTCGTCCAGGGTGGTAATATTTATTACTATCAGGATGGTGGTTGGACCAACCCGGATTTCATCCCGGCTTGGGGTGGCTTCTTCGTTTACGTGACAACCGACCAGATTGAGCCCGTCTTCCCGTACTGGCCGGCTGGAGTTTTAGCTTCAAATAGAAATAACGGACCGATTGCCACAGTCTCCGAAGATAACTGGACTGTCAACCTCGCCCTGAAAAACGGTTCATGGGTCGACGCCGGAAATCATGTCGGCGTCCGCAACACGGCCCAGGCCGGCCTGGATCACACCGACCTTCTCAAACCGCCCCCGGCCCCCGGTATGCCGATGCTGGCCATGACCATCGAGGGTGAAAAACCTGCCCTGTCCGCCGATTATCGGCAACCTTTCAGCAGCGGCGACACCTGGCGTCTGCGTTTTTCGGACGGAGAAAATCGAACTCTCGCATTAACCGGTCTCGATCAGATTCCAGATGGCATGCAGGCCTGGCTTATTTTCAACGATGAAAACCGCGTGTCACCGGTTGAAGGCGGCGAAATAATCCTGAAAAACGAAACCAGGGGTGCCGAGCTTGTGATCGGGACCGAAGATTATCTCACCCATCGGCTGGGAGACCTGTTGCCGATGGACTTCGCCCTGCACCAGAACTACCCCAACCCGTTCAATCCAACTACGACCATTCGTTTCGATCTGCCAAACGAAGCTTTTGTCCGGCTTGACGTTTACAACATACTCGGCCGCAAAGTAAAAACGCTCATCGACCAGCCCATGCAGCCGGGTTATCACAGCGTCGACTGGGACGGCAGCGACAATGCCGGCCACACCATCGCCAGCGGCATCTATTTCTATCGCCTGGCCGCGGGCGACAAGGTTGATAAAAAGAAAATGGTTTTGTTGAAATAATCTGCACAATTTGCTGATTACAAACCCGGGTCTCCTCGATCCGGGTTTTTTAATTTCCCGGAACTTCCAAAATTCATTTGCAATTATAGGAATTATGGATATATTTAGTCTTTATTACACATCGTAAGAATGACCTTCCATTTTAACCCAGCGAGGGAATAAACATGATCAAAAGAATTTTCCCGACGACCGCTTTGATCAAACCGGCCGTTTTATTTTCGGTCATCGTCGGTCTTATGGCAGCCGGCGCCCTGGGCGATACGAACGCGACCGCGCTGACGACAATACGCGTCGCCAATGGCCTAACCAATCCCCTGTTTGTCTGCGCCGCACCGGGAGAAACCCAGCGCCTGTTTATCGTCGAACAGGACGGCAAAATTAAAATCCTCAAGGATGGCACTCTCTTAACCCGCCCGTTTCTGGACCTGTCGGCCATGGTCGGCACCGGCGGCAGCGAACAGGGTCTTCTGGGATTGGCCTTCCACCCTTTGTATGAATCCAATGGATTTTTCTACGTCGATTATACCGACGGCAACGGCGATACCCATGTATCGCGCTTTCACGTTTCTCCCGATCCCGACAGCGCCGATGCCTCGAGCGAATTCAACCTGTTGTTTGTCGATCAGCCGTATTCCAATCACAACGGCGGCATGATGGCTTTCGGACCCAACGACGGCTATTTATATATCGGATTCGGCGACGGCGGTTCCGGCGGTGATCCCGGCAACCGCGCCCAGACCGACAGCACCTTTTTCGGAAAGATTCTCAGGATCGACGTCGACGGCGGCACACCGTACGGTATCCCACCGACCAATCCCTTTGTCGGAAACCCGAACATCCCCGATGAATTCTGGGCCAAAGGCCTGCGCAATCCCTGGCGCTTCAGTTTCGACGCCGCGACCGGTGATCTATACATCGCCGATGTCGGTCAGAGCGCCTGGGAAGAAATTGATTTTCAACCGGCCTCCAGTCCCGGTGGGCTTAATTTCGGCTGGCATTGCTACGAAGGCAATCACGATTACAACACCACCGGCTGTTCCACTCCCGATAATTACACCTTCCCCATTACCGAGTACGGTCACAGTCCGGAATGTTCGATCACCGGAGGTTATGTCTATCGCGGCTGTGCCATTCCCGACCTTCAGGGCACATATTTCTACGCCGACTTCTGTTCGGACAAGATCTGGTCATTTCGCTACGACGGCTCGAACCTGACCGAATTCACCGACCGCACCAGTGAACTGGCGCCGGGAAGCGGGCTGGATATAGCGAGCATTTCCTCCTTCGGCGAGGACGCCAGTGGCGAGCTGTATATTTGTGACCTGTCTGACGGTGAAGTATTCAAAATCGTCCCCGATGGCGTCGCCCCGGCCTGCGGCTTCGTTTGCGGGGACGCTAACAGCGATAATGCCGTCAACCTGCTCGACATCCTCTACCTGATCGACAATATCTACGGACAGGGCCCCGATCCCGCGACTTTCAACGCCGCCGATGTCAATAACGATGGCGACCTGAACCTGCTCGATATCCTGGCTCTTATCGAATTTAAGTATGGCAATGGCGAGCCTTTGAATTGCCCATAAAAATTTTCTCCGGCAATTGCCGGTCAGGCCCGGAATTGTTATTATGGTATCGGATAGCAAAACCGGGCTTTTTTAATTTATGCTGACTTCTGAATTGATAAAAAGCAAAGCTCTCGAATTCGGCGCCGATACGGTCGGAATCGCCGAGGCCGCACCAGTCACACGGCGCGAGGAATTTCTGGCGTGGCTCGACGCCGGCTATGCCGGTGAGATGAGCTACCTGCACAAATACAAAAAGGAACGATTCGATCCCCGCGTTTTATTACCGGACGCAAGATCGATAATTGTAATCGGCGTTAATTATTTTCAAGGCGATGAACCGGAAACAAAAAGACCGTTCAAGATCGCCCGATACGCCCGCCGTCACGATTATCATCACGTCCTTCGCAAAATACTAAAACGCCTTCGCCGCCATCTGCAAGACCTCTCCCCCGGCCTGAAAGGCCGAATTTGTGTCGATACGGCGCCTTTCATGGATAAATACTGGGCTCAAAAGGCCGGTCTGGGCTGGCAGGGTCGCCACACTAACCTCGTCTCCCGAGAGTACGGAAGCTGGCTTTTGCTGGGCAGCCTGATAATTACCGAAATAGTCGATGCCTATGACCAGCCCGATATCGACCATTGCGGCCGCTGCCAACGCTGTGTGGTCTCCTGCCCCACCCAGGCCATTTTTAAACCATACCGCCTCGACGCCACCCGCTGCATCAGCTACTGGACGATCGAATCGAAAGCGCCCGAAATCGACCCGGATGTTGCCGAACGTATGGACGACCAGATTTTCGGCTGCGATATCTGTCTGGATGTCTGCCCCTTCAATAAATTTGAAAAGCCGGGCAAGCTCGACGTGCTTGCGACCGATCCGAATGTCAAGCTGATAGAAAACGGTCGTCTGGACGATCTCGACTCCGCCGGATTCGACGAATTATTCGGTAACACACCTCTGTCACGGGCCGGACTCGACGTCCTGAAAAAGAACAGCCGGGCCTTTAAATAATCGCGACTGGAATACGTATCCTATTGTTGCGACAGTACTTGACAAGAGCGGCTTCGTTGCGTATAATATATAAAATTATTACATGCGGGATATACTGCTTAAGGGTTACTCGAAACCACCCGTCTGCGACGAAAAATGCTTAAAAGATTTAAATAAGCGGAAGCGAATTTATCATGCACCAGTATGGTGCATTTTCCGGCTGTGATTTTGAAACGGTCGGTTAGATAAAAACATATTACTGCTTGACGTTTCGTAAATATAGTATTGCGCTTTGCGACGATATTACACCACACCGTCCGTAAGCAAAATTCCGAAACGTCTGCGGAACCCGGCGAGAGATTGCAGACCTCTCGCCGTTTTATTTATGACGTTTTGAAACCTATTTTGATCAATTTTCGTTAAAAAAGATATTATAAATCCACGTTTCAATCTACGCGCAAGGAGGCACCATGCCCGAGCATACCCTATCCGAAATCGATGAAAAAGTCGAGCGGCTCGAAGAACAACTGAAGGCGACTCACCGGCAGCTGTCCGAACTTCGCCGCAACCGTCCGAAGGAACCCGTCGGTGAATACACCCTTTATAATCCGGACAAAACACCGGTCAAACTTTCCGAACTGTTCGGGGATAAAGATGATCTGATCTTGATTCACAACATGGGCAAAGGCTGCCCGTACTGTACTCTTTGGGCCGACGGATTCAACGGCTTTCATCAACACCTCGAAAATCGCGCGGCGTTTGCGCTCGTTTCGCACGATGCCCCCGACATTCTCAGAGAATTCGCGTCCGGCCGAGGCTGGATGTTCCGCACCCTGTCCAACAACGGCGGCACTTTCACCTCCGACATGGGCTTCGAGAGCGACCAGGGCAAACCCCAGCCGGGCATGTCGACTTTTCACCGAAGCGCCGACGGCAAAATCTTCCGAGTGGCGCACAGCTACTTCGGACCGGGCGACGATTTCTGTTCGCTGTGGCATATGTTCGACCTTCTGGACGGCGGCGCCGGCGATTGGCAGCCCAAATTTAAGTACTGATAAATAATGCGTCGGTTGTCGTGGCAGAATATTCTAAGATAATTATTTCTTTGACTCATAGCTATGACAAGTATAATTTATGGCAGAAGGCATATAATTCCCGGAGCTAAACCGATGATATCGTTGCGCGATGTTACCCGTGACAATTTCGACGCCGTCAGGGCTTTGAAAGTCGCCCCCGGTCAGGAAAACCTTTGCCACTCCGTAACCGAGTCGTTGGCCAGAGCCTTCTTGCGTATCGACGGCCCCCAGTATACCTATATGCCAAAAGCCGTCTATTTCGAAAACGAACCGATCGGTTTCATTATGATTATTTACGATCCGGGCAGCACCGACGATTACTGGCTGTCCGGCGAAGTCATCGATATAAAATACCAGGGAATGGGCCACGCCAAAGGAACCATCATAGCGGCTATCCAGCTGATTAAAGACCGATTAACCAACTGCCGTGTACTTAAAATATCCTGCCATCCCGACAACCAGCGCGTTATCAATATGGCCACCTCTCTTGGATTTGCCGCGACCGGTGAATACAGGGACAACGAAATTATTTACCGCATGGATTTGCGGACTTGAATAGAATCTAACATCTCAATCTTATAACTCTCGAAGGAGCAACTCATGTCGAAGAAGACAATTGTTATCGTTGGTCTGGCACTGTTGGCCCTCGGCCTCGCCGGACCGTCAGGGCACGCGGAAAGCAAACCGGTACAGCTGTCACTGCTGGCCCCGATTCAGCTTTTCAACGAAAACCAGCCTATATCGGGAATTCGTCTGAGCCTTCTATACGGAAAAAACGTGGCGGTCACCGGACTGGACTGGGGCCTGGTTAACCATACAACGACCGGCAAGTTCGCCGGAGCCCAATTCGGCCTGGTCGGTTTGGCCGACTCACGCTTTGTCGGATTCCAGGACAATTTCGTCAATATTGCCAAACAGGATTTCGAAGGCTTCCAATGGGGATTCGTAAACCACGCCCATTACGCCAATGGCTTTCAACTGGGTATCGTCAACTATGCCGGAAGCATGAAAGGGCTCCAGATTGGACTGGTCAATATAATCGGACAGGGCGGCCAATTCCCCGTCTTCCCGATTATTAACTGGTCATTTTAATAATTTCTTGCAGGTCAGGAGCGTGGCTCCTGATATTTACGTTCCGTCATGTCTTGCTGCGCGATTTATCGCACAGTGTGACATGACGGTTTCTTTTTAAACCGGATTATTTACGACTCCGCTGTACCAGCGGCTTAATCGTCAGCCCCTGCACCAGAATCGAGAAAATAACGACAATATATGTAATCGACACGATCAAATCCCGCTCGACGCCTCCGCTCAACGACAGCGCCAGCGCAATCGAAATCCCGCCTCTTAATCCACCCCACGTAAGAATGGTGATGGCCCGTTCACTGAACTCCTGGGTATATTTGAAAGTATGCACTACCGTCGAAACCGAAACCAGCCGCGCCAATAAAATCACCGGAATTGCCAGAAGGCCCGCGAAAAGATTGTCTCGTCCGAAAGCCAGCACCAGCATTTCAAACCCGATCCAGACAAACAAAACGGCGTTCAATATTTCATCGACAAGGTTCCAGAACTTATCGAGATGATCCCGCGTTTTTTCTGACATCGCCAACGCACGGCCATAATTTCCAATCAAAAGGCCCGCCACGACCACCGCAATCGGACCGGATGTATTTATCTCCCGCGCCAGGGCATAACCGCCGCAAACCAGCGCCAGCGTCAATAAAACTTCGACCGAATGATCATCGACCTTTTTCAACAGCCTGTACGCTATATATCCGATAACCACCCCGAACACTACGCCGCCGAGAGCCTCCTCGACAAACAGCAGCAGAACTTCTCCGACGGAAACTCCGTGCCCGCCGCCTTCAGCGGCCAGACTGACCAGCACGATAAAAACCACCACACCGACCCCGTCGTTGAAAAGCGACTCCCCGGCGATTTTTGTCTCCAGCTTTTTGGGAGCGCCGACCGATTTTAAAACCGCCAGAACCGCCACCGGGTCGGTCGGTGAAATAAGGGCTCCGAAAATCAGGCAGTACATGTATGACATCGAAAGCCCGATTACCTTTAAGATAAAGTACATCGCCGTCCCGATGAAGAAAGTCGATATAATCACGCCCACGGTGGCCAGCGCCGTCACTACCCACTTTTCTTTGGCCAGATCGTTAATATTTATCTTGAGCGCCCCGGCGAAAAGCAAGAACGACAGCATCCCCTGCATGAGGGCATCGCTGAAATTGATATTACCCAGGAACCTCTCGGCCGGGGTCCGGAGGTCAATCCCCAGCGCGTCGATCAACAGCACCAGGAGAGACATCCCCAGCCCGATAACCATCAGGCCGATCGTCGACGGCAGCCTGATGTAGCGATAATTGATATATCCCGCCAGCGCGGCCAGCGTGATAAAAACGGCTATTATCGAAAAAATACTCATCTTAAAATCGTCGAATCCCTCTCTTTTTATTGTGGCCAAAATACGACCGTTTGGTTTTGTTGACAACAAATGATTTTTCGGAACTAAACCGCCTTATGGCGGTTTATGGATATAAATCGACACGATAGTGCAACAATTGCTATATAAATTAAAGGAGTAACGCATGAGTCAGGATGCGCGCAAGGTTTTACGCAAACTCGAATACGGTGTCTACATCGTAACTATGGGCCGCGGCCAGTCCGGCAATGCCCTGACCGCCAGTTGGCTCACCCAGGTCAGCTCTGAACCGCTGATGATTGCGCTGGCGGTGAAATCAAGCCACCAGTCAGCTCAACTGATAGCTGACGCCGGCAATTTTGCCGTCAACCTGATCGCCGAAGGCCAGGAAGAATTCGCGAAAACGTTTTACGGTCCCGCCGAATCGGGCTACAGGAAACTCGACGGCGCCACCGTGACCGATTCCCCGGCATCGAACTCACCGGTCCTGAGCGGTGCCGTGGGATATCTCGACTGCAAGGTCGTCAATAAGCTCGACGTCGGCAATCACGTCCTGTTCATAGCCGAAGTGACAGCCGCCTCGTTCGATTCCGACGACGCCATCCTGACCACGACCAACAGCAAACTCCACTACACCGGTTGATGAAAAAAATCCTGACAGCTGCCCTTTTGATTCTGGCAGCGAATTCCATCTGCGCCGGGGAGTGTACACAAAAAGTAACTATCGACTCGGTGGCATATACCGTCCCCTCATGGTGGTGCGACCGGGCCATTGATACTTCTCTTATCCCAAAATTCGGTGATTTCATGCGCCTGCCGTCCGAATTTTGCTTTAACGACTTTAAAATCTACGTCCGTAAAGAAGCCGGCGAGGCCTTTGTTAAAATGGCACGCGCCGCCGCTGGGGATTCCGTTTTCATCAAAGTGAAATCCGGCTTCAGGTCGGTTCAATATCAAAAATCGCTGTTTCGGAAGTACCTGTCGGACGGAACCCCATTCAATAAAGTCACCGAGCTCGTCGCTCCCCCCGGCTACAGCGAACACCACACCGGCCGGGCTTTTGACCTTGCCCGAGGCGCCCAGCGCTTCGATAAAAGCAAGGCCTACACCTGGCTTAAAAAAAATGCCGCCAAATTCGGTTTTATAGAAAGCTATCCTAAAGATACAAAAAGCGGAATCCGATGGGAACCGTGGCATTGGTACTACAAAGACACCAAATAAACGATCACTTCCTGGGAAGCTTTATGACTGGATTTAAATTCAAAGTGCGCTCATAATACGACTCCGCCAATGCGTCATACTCCTGATTTTTCAGATGATTGGCGAGGAACTTGTAGCACTGATACTCAAAAGCCGTGACCTGGAAATTTTTCGGGTACTGATTTGCCAGCGTTTCCAGTCCCTTGACCGCTACTTCGATTTTTCCGAAAGTTATGTAATTTATTATTAGATTAAACTGCGCCGGTAAATTACCCGGATATTCCTTACAAAATTTCTCGTTATAGAACAACACCGAATCGTACACTCCGGCGTTGAAATCGCTGACGCATCTTTCATAGTCCGTAAGCGGCAAAGTATCCCCGGGCACGCGATAAAGATCAACCGTTCCGTCACGGACCAGAAAACGACTCAGCCTGAGCGCGTCATTTAAAAAAGGAAACAGCTTGAGCGCTGCATTCCAGTTGCTGACATCGGCCACCACGTGTGTTATCGGATATTCCCTGAACAGCTTTTTTTCCACGTCCGGCAAACCAAAAACATATATAACAGCCTTCAATTTATTATCGATCGTGAAGGCCGGTGCGTACGGGCCTGTAAGGACCGCGTCCGGCCCGACCATTTCCGCCACTTCCCGATTCATATCGCGCAGCGATGATCCCGGTTCGACCAGCCCGCGATAAATTAAATGCCCCTGGAAAATAACCGTCGCCAAAAGCAGCACAAAAAATATACCCGACAGGATTTTTGTCTTCCATCTATCCGACAGTTTGAACAGCACGATGAAAACTGCCGCAGTAACCACTATCGATATTATGACCGCCCAAAACAGGAAGTCTTGCCCGGTGCTCAGAGAAGCCTTATCGGCAACCGAGGCCATTTTTATCTGCATCGTCAGATAGAGAACTATCAAAAATCCCAGGGGTATGGTAATCAGCTTCTTATTTGTTGAAATCCTGAGCTTTTGAGCCAACGCTCCACTGACCGCCCAGGCACACACGGCCGACAATGGCATAATCAAAAACAGCGCATAGCGCAAAGGCCGATACACGAAGGGTGACAGCATCAGCATACCCATCAGCAGCCACGACGCCATGAATACGACCGGTATATTCTCTTCACGAAACTCGAAATATTCCTTATTGCTTACCAGCAGAACAATGGATGAAAGCCCCGCCAGACTGACCAAATACGGCGACAGCCGGAAAAATCCTGATTCACCACCGTACGTAATAAGGTTCATGAAAAAGCCGTACAGCGAAACGAATCCGGTCGGAGTACCGTACATCCCGGTTGTCTGCTCATGATAGTACGACAACATCGTCTGATAATCACCTCCGTATAGTACCGCGACATAAATGACCGAACCCGCAACCGTTCCGAGCAGCGTCAGCGCCAATGGTATGTACAATTTCTTATGAAAAATAAACAGGTACGTAATCGCTACCGGTACAATGACTATAAATCCGAACAGCTTCCCGGAAAAGGCCGCCAGCCCGATCAGAAAACCTATCAGAACCTGGGCCCAGCCGCGGTTATAATATCGGGCAAAAATAAAATATATCAGCCCGCACCAGAAAATCAGTCCGTTTTCGAGAAACGGCAGCCGGGCATAAAACATGAACGAGGCGCTCAACAACGCCAGAAAAGCACCAAGCAGGGTCTCGTTCAACGACCGGTGCCGCCCCACCCCCAGATACATCAGCAAAATCCCGAGGGTATTCAAAAGCAGCCCGGCCACGTTGGCCGTAATCCGCGACACTCCGAACAAAGAAAACATCAGGAAAGCCGTGCCGGAAACGAGTGAGTCTTTGAATACGTCCCAGCGATGAAAACCGAACGGATTCCAGTCACCGAACAGGACCGCATTGCGAGCGTGAAAGGTCAGATGATAGGGATCGGTCAGGTGAGCCTGTGTGATGCCTGCAAAAAAGTACGGCGGATCGATACTGAGCGATATGAAACGAAGGATCGCCAGAATCGGGATAACCGCCAGCAGAAACCACTTTATATAGGTCCCCGCCTTCGTTTGAAAATCAACAGAGCTCATGCCCGATTAATATAGTTGATTCGAAAATAAAATCTACCTGATTATCCGGCCCAGGCGGCTCCAGCGAACCCGATCATAAAAATGGACAATATTATACACGAACATGCGCGGTACCGACAGCGGTTCGTTCAGTTCGGCGTCGGGTGAATTTTCGTCGGGCGCCCATGACCAATGAATTATCATCGCCTCACCCTCGATTAGATCGCGATGCACCGGCCCCCAGAATCGGGAATCCAGAGAATTGTCCCGGTTATCGCCCATCATGAAATAATAATCCGGGCCCAGAGTGTACGGACCAAAATTGTCAGGAGTATCCCTGCCCGATGCCGGACGCTCCTTGATCTCCGAATTTACGAACTTGCTGTGAGGCGGATTGGGGAAAAGAACCCCGTCGACATAAACCTGCTTGTCTTTAATCTCAATCGTCTGCCCCGGTGTCGCTATGCAACGCTTGATATAATTGGTCCTTCGGTCAACCGGCCATTTGAAAATAATCACGTCACCCTGTTTGGGATCGCGGACCGCGGGCAGTTTATACCCGACAAATGGCAGTCTCGCCCCGTAAATGAATTTATTGGCCGCCAGAAAATCACCGATCAACAGCGTATCTTCCATCGACGCCGACGGAATCTTATACGCTTCCACGATCGACGTTTTTATAACGATAGCCAGAACGACGGCTATCAATAGAGATTTTACATTATCCCAAATGGCATCGGCCACGTCGGACTTGCCTTTGACCGGTTTGGGTTTTGCTTTGCTTTTTCCCTTGGCTGCCATAAGTCTTTCTAAAATACTCCAAATTGCCGCGGCGGGCAAGATTTAAGATTCGGTGAAAATTTATGATATCCCCGTCTCACGAAACCGTGCTGAGAAGGCGGCCCCAGCGCACGCGACTGAAGAAATGCACCACGTTATACACGAACAGCTTGGGCACCGACAGCGGATCTTTCAAACTGGCTTGCGGAGAATTATCGTCCGGCTTCCACGACCAGTGTATAAGCATCGCCTCGCCGAGAATCAGGTTGCGGGGCACAAATCCCCAGTAGCGGGAATCCGACGAATTATCGCGATTGTCCCCCATCATAAAATAGCAGTCGTCAGGGACTCGGTGCGGTCCCCAATTGTCGCGGCTGTCCTGGTGATCGTACGGCCTCTGTCTTATCCGCGCATCGGTAAACTTGGAATCGGGCGGGTTGGGAAAAACCTTGCCATTGACGTACACAACCTTATCCTTAAGCTCGACCACGTCGCCTGGTCCTGCGACACACCGTTTTATGTAATTGGTCGTCGGATCGAGGGGATATTTGAAAATGACCACGTCCCCCGGCTTGATATCATGCACCGCCGGAAGACGCCAGTCAACAACGGGCAATCTCGCGCCATAGATGAATTTATTGGCCAATATGAAATCCCCCACGAGGATCGTGTCTTCCATCGATCCCGTCGGGACTTTATACGCCTCAACGATCGATGTTTTGATTACCAGCGCCAGGATTATGGCTATCCCCAATGACTTGACGTTCTCCCAGATAAAATCAAGAATATCGCCCTGCTTTTTGTTCTTTTCTTTGGCCATATGAATTACAAAGGGCTGGTCATCCCCTATGTTGTCTTTTCTTTTCTACAAAATATCAACGGGTTAGATCGTTAAATGTTACAAAAATGACCAGCAGCAGGACAAATGCAATTCCGATCTGCTGTATAAAAACCCGCACTTTGACCGAAACCGGCGAGCCTTTGATCTTTTCAATCAGGAAAATCATCAGGTGGCTTCCGTCGAAAAGCGGTATCGGCAGGATATTCAGTATCGCAAGATTAACTGATAACAGCGCCATAAAATCGAGAAGTACGTCGAACCCGGCCCGGGCCGTCGCCCCGGCCACTTTGCCGATAAATATCGGCCCGCCAATCGACGATGCCTTGTACTTTCCGGTAAACAGTCCGCCGATAAAATCGAAAATAAGCCTCGCGTATTCCAGCGACCGGTCGACCGCCGCCCCCCAGGCGGCGAAAAACGGCTGTTTCTGGAACGACATCATATTGCCTATACCAATCTTACCGACTGTGAGGCTGTCGCCGTTAATGCTTAGAGCCCTGTCTTTATAGGTAGTAATTGAAGCCGTGACTGTATCCGGAGTCGCCGCGCTTTTATCGACCCAGCTTATTTCAACCGGCTTTTCGACTTTGTCATAAATGAGCGCCGCCATCTGGTCAAATGAAGTAACTTTCACGCCATCGACACTCAGAATCTGGTCCCCGGTTTTGATTCCGGCCATCTCCGCCGGTCCGTTTTCCAAAACCTGCCCGACCAGCACTTCCTGCCTTTCGGTTCCCCGGAAAAAGAACAGGCCAAACAGGATGAAGACGGCCAGAACAAAATTTATAAGCGGTCCCGCCAGAACCACCAGGCTCCGCTTCCAGACCGGCTTGGACATGAACTCCCACGGCGCACCCGTGACGCCTTCAATCGGGTTGTCCCCGGCCATTTTCACATAGCCGCCGAACGGTATCGCCCCGATGCAGTATTCCGTGTCCTTGCCCATCTTTTTCTTAAGAATCGTCGGAGGAAAACCCAGTGAAAAACGCTCGACCCGGATTCCGGACCATTTGGCAACCAGGAAATGCCCCAGTTCATGGAAAAATACGAGGACTCCCAGTACAAAAACCGTGGCTAATATTGTAAGAAGCATTAATCTATCATCTCCTGTGCGGTTTGTCGTGCCCAGCCGTCCGCCTTTAAAATATCATCAAGGGACGGATTTTCAATTAATTTATGCCGTTGGACGGCATTTATAATTATATCGGATATACGGTTAAATTTGATGACATCTTTTAAAAAAGCCGCTACCGCCACTTCGTTAGCAGCATTAAAGACCGCCGCCGAGGTTCCCCCGGTCCCGGCTATTTCAAAAGCGAGCTTCAATACCGGGAATTTATCGAAATCCGGCTTTTCAAACGTCAACTGCCCTATATGCGGGAAATCCGCCGCCCCGAAATCCGTCGGTAGCCGATTCGGATAGAATATCGCATACGCTATCGGCAGCCTCATATCCGGGCTGGATAGCTGCGCGATGACCGTCCGGTCCGCGAATTCCACCATGGAATGAATGACCGACTGCGGGTGGATCACCAGATCGATCATCTCCGGCGGCACGTCGAAT
>CAZMWI010000038.1:0-19622 GCA_964569945.1 uncultured Ignavibacteriaceae bacterium | reverse complement strand
TTTCGTGATACCTCAATAAAGAAATAATCGAGGGAACAATTTCGAGCCGGAGCAGTTAAGTACTGATCCGGCTCTTTTAATTGTGAGGTTGTATGTCTGATTCAAAATACGATCTGATTTCAATCGGGGCACACCCCGACGACGTCGAAGTCGGCACCGGCGGCGTTCTGATTGATTTAAACCAGAGAGGATACAAAACCGGTATCGTCTATCTTACAAAGGGCGAGATGGGCACCGGCGGGACGGTTGAAATCAGGGCCAAAGAGGCCGCCAAAGCGGCCAGGGTGATTGGCAGCGACCTGATTGAAACATTCGATTGGGGCGATTGCGGCCTGTTCGATACCAATGACCGCCGTATGGAACTGGCGGCCTTAATCCGCAAGTACCGCCCGGAAATTCTTTTAACGCCATATCCTCATATCGGGCATGGGAAGCGCCAGTCGCACCCGGACCACGTCGCGGCAGGGCAGATTACAATCAACGCGGCCAATTTCGCCACTTTGAAAAAGATGCCGATTGAAGGCGAGCCGCATCGGGTTAAACAGATATTTCATTATTTTCTGCCGCCGGGAATGGCGGCCAATTTCGTGGTGGATATTACGTCACATTTTGAAGTCTGGATAGAAGCGCTCAAATGCCATGAATCACAATTTCTTAATCCGGGAAAATCCCGCGATTATATCTGGTCGCTCGAAACCATGGCGCGCGCGTTCGGCCAACAGGCCGGATGCAAATACGGCCAGGGGTTTTATAATGTCGAACCAATCAGAATTGTCGACATATTCGATCTGGTGAAAAAAGAATAAAGTAAGTAGTACTATTTTTTGCGGGCGAAGACGAATACCGATGACTCGGTAACTTTCAAACTCCCGTTTTTGCGCGCCAGAGCCAGAAATATCTCATTACGAATATCTTCTTTAATGCGATCGTCGAGATTGTCGAGATAGTTCTCGTTGACAACCGAATTGACCCGTTTGATATAACCGGCCGGCGTGATTGGTTCTTCGGTCGAGAGTATGAATCCGCGACTGACTTCGAATCCTGCCGATGCAACTTTGTCCGATAATCCATCGACGTCGTACAACCTGACTTTCATGGCCCGGTACGGATCGGTTTTCAAGCTGCTGAGTTGAGAGTATTTTCCTGCCACGTGCAATAGCGCATCGATAAATTCGCGATATACGATATGTGACAAAGATACCAATGCCAGACGACCGCCGGGTTTCAGAACGCGCCGAACTTCGGCCAGGAATTTGGTTCGGGAACTTACCCACGGAAAGGCGTTGGACGACATGACATAGTCGAATTTGCCGTCGGCGTAATTGAGGTTCATGGCGTCGCCGAGTTCGTAGCGGACGTTGCGATAGCCGGCCTTGTTGGCGAGATCGCGGGCCAGGTCGAGCATACGCGGTGACAGGTCTATTCCTGTCAGACGACCTTTAGGCAGTCGTGCGGCTGCCTCAAGAGACAGTACCCCCGGACCGCACCCGATGTCGAGGATGTGTTCGGTACCGTCGAGTTTCATTTCATGCACCATAGCCAGAAACTGGGCGTGGCGGTACGGCGACACCTCGGTCGTGTACTCCGATGCAACCCCGTCGAATAGATGGATGTTCATTGCCGTTCTCCTGATTTATCTTTTGTGCATTGTATTTTTCTCAATCGAAAGAAAAGCCTGTTCCAGATCACTTATAAGGTCGTCTATGTGTTCCAGCCCGACAGATAGACGGATGAGTCCGTCGTCAATGCCGCGTTCGCGGCGTATTTCCGGCGGTATCGAGGCGTGGGTCATGGTGGCCGGGTGGTTGATTAATGATTCGACGCCACCCAAAGATTCAGCCAGGATGAAAACCGAGGTCGACATGACAAACCGCTTAACCGTCTCGAGGTCGGCGTCGAGCACAAACGACACCATGCCCCCGGTATCCGACATGCCGTTGGGCAGGGGAGAGCCGTCGAGCCCCGGATAGTACACCTCTTTAACTTCTTTTCTGGTCGCCAGGTATTCGGTAATCTGGCGGGCGTTATAGCTATGGCGTTCCATGCGAAGCGGCAGGGTTTTAAGACCGCGCAGAGAGAGAAAAGAGTCGAACGGCCCAAGCACGGCGCCGACGGCATTTTGATAGAAGCCAATTTTTTCGGCCAGAGCTTCATCTTTGACGACAATAGCCCCGCCGACCGTATCGCAATGGCCGCCGATATATTTAGTCAGCGAATGTACCACGATATCAGCGCCGAGTTCGAGAGGTCTTTGTATGGCCGGAGTGGCGAAAGTATTGTCGACCGCCAAAAGAAGGCCAGCCTCTTTAGCGATAGCTGCCGCGGCTTCGATATCGTACAACCTGATCAGGGGGTTGGTCGGTGTTTCGAGCCAGAGCAGCTTCGTGTTGTCCTGAACGGCCCGCTCGAAATTGCCGGGATCACGGCCGTCAACCCACGAAAATTCGATATTGTACTTACTTGCGACCTTGTCGAACTGCCTGAAACAGCCGCCGTACAAATCGTCACCGACAACGACATGATCCCCGGCCGAAAGCAGGTTCATGACGGTGTTTACCGCCGCCAGGCCGCTGGCGAAAGCGAAACCATGGGTGCCGTTTTCAAGGTCGGCGAGTGACTGTTCCAGCGCGGCGCGGGTCGGGTTGGCGGTCCGGCTGTAGACATAGCCGGATTCATCGCCCGGCGCGGCCAGCTTATAGGTCGAGGTCTGGTATATCGGCGTCGTTATGGCTCCGGTGCCGCCGTCGAATCCCCGCCCGGTGTGGACGGAGCGGGTGTTGAAATGTTTTTTATCCGTCATTCGATAAATCCCTTCTCGCGCATCCATGCGTCGGAGTAAATTTTACTTAGGTATTTCTGGCCGCTGTCGGGCAGGATGATGACGGCTATATCATCAGCGGACATATTCCCCTCGGCGTATTTCATAGCTGCGAAAACCGCTCCGCCCGAGGAACCGCCGCCGAGAATGCCCTCGGTTCGGGCCAGTTCACGAGTGGCCAGAAAGCAGTCGCGATCGGAGACGCGGATTATCTCGTCGATGACGTTGAAATCGGTCGTGGGGCAGAGCATGTCATCGCCTATGCCTTCAACCAAATAAGGGTGCGGCTCGGATGCGTCATTTTTCTTGAAATGATCGTAGTACACCGAACCTTCGGGATCGACCGCCAAGACTCGTATGGCCGGATTCTGTTCTTTCAAATAGCGGGCCGCACCGGAGATGGTACCGCCGGTGCCGATGCCGCCGACCAGGACGGTTATTTTGCCCTCGGTTTGTTCCCAGATTTCCGGGCCGGTGTTTCTATAGTGCGCCTCGATATTTTTAGGGTTTTCGTACTGGCCCAAAAAATATGAACCGGGCGTTTCGCGGTGAATGCGTTTGGCGGTTTCATAATAGCTTTGAGGATCGTCGGGCGGGACGGCGGTCGGGCAGACGTGTACTTCGGCTCCGAACGCCTTCAGTGCGTCGATTTTTTCATCGGACATTTTATCCGGGATGGTGAAAATGGCTTTGTAGCCGTTGGCCGCGGCATACATCGCCATCGCCGCGCCGGTGTTGCCCGACGTGGCTTCAATAATAGTACCGCCCGGTTTGAGTTCGCCCTCAGCGGCGGCGGCATCGAGGACATAGACGGCCATGCGGTCTTTGACCGACCCCGAGGGATTCAGAAATTCCAGTTTAACCAGAAAGGTGCCCGTGAGGTTGCGGGTCATGTGACGCAGCCGGACCAGCGGGGTGTTGCCGACGGTATCGGCGATGCTCTCCTGATAAAAGGGCCGGGTTTGGGTCGCCGTGGTTTTATCGTGTTTTCGAACGGCATTTGATTTCATAAATTTTCTCCAATAAAAAAGCCCCGCAATAGACGGGGCCGGTAAAGCGTCGATGAGCCATAATTTTAGGCTGTCATCCCGCCTCCCGGCAGGAAGTACAACAGCAGCAAGCGGTTGAGTTAAAGCCGCCGGTTGTGGGCTTCCGATATGTTATATTAATAGATTTCATTTGTCCATATTATACGTCGATTTTGCGATTTGTCAATAGGTTTTTGCGGGTATGGAATGAATTAAAACTGGATCCCGGGTCAAGGCCGGGATAACAAATTAAATAGCTCGGGATGACATATTAAATGGCCGGGGATGATATGTGAAATAAATCAGATCGAATCCCATAATAAAGTGATTGTCGGGCGGGACGGTGCCTTGTATAATGTCAAAAACACATCCAAGTTAAAAATCGAGGTATGTCAAATGTTTGGAAATCTGATGTTCACGTCGGTTGATTCGTTCGTCAAAACCTGGGAGGCACATTCGGGTAGGACCATTAAAATTCTCGAAGCGCTCACCGACGACAGCCTAAAGCAGGAGATAACCGGCGAGCACCGGACTTTGGGCCGGGTGGCCTGGCATGTGGTCACGACTATTGCCGAGATGCCGTCTCATTTGGGGATGAAGCTCGATGGTCCGGCCGAGAAAGATCCGGTTCCGGCCAAAGCGGCCGATATCGTCAAGGGCTATAAGGCATTAGCCGGCTCATTAACCGAGCAGGTTAAGAAGTGGAAAGATGATGACATGATGGTCGAGGACGACCTTTATGGCGAGAAGTGGAAACGGGGTATATCCCTTAAGATATTGATCGACCACGAGATACATCATGTGGGTCAGATGACGGTTTTGATGCGCCAGGCCGGGCTGAAAATCCCCGGAATTTATGGGCCGTCAAAAGAGGAATGGGCCAATTTCGGTGGCACGCCTCCGGAAGTTTAAACCCGCATTTTTACGGCATAAAAAGGGGGCTTTTGCTGTGACCGGCGGGTTCAAAAAATTTTTAAAAAACAACAAAAAATTCTTGAAAAAAAATAATCCGGAATGCTTTATTTGTCGTCATATATGACGAAGAGTAATTCAAAGCGTGTTTATGGGTCTTTGAAGATTTTTGTCCACCCGACCGGGATATTGACCTGTTAAGTCCCGGAAGACAGCGTTGGAATCAGGCTTAGGAGGATGAAAGATGCGCTGTGAATTTTGCGGCGAGCACATCAATGGCAACCCAATCAAGCAGGACGGAGAGTTCTTCTGTTCGGTCGAATGCGCCAATATGGCGTCCGAAATAGGAGACGATGACGACACCTATCTTGATGATGCTGAAGACGGTGACTACGACCAAGACGATCTGGATCTTGAGGTTTACGACTACGAAGAATAAGTCCAGACTTTAAGGAAGAAATTGCATCCCCGGCGTTTGCGGCCGGGGATTTTTTTTAATCATCCCGCGAGATCTTGATGATTTCGTACTGCAGAAGTCCGGCCGGGACTTTTATATCGATCTTTTCGCCGATACCCTTACCGAGCAAAGCCGCACCGACCGGGGACTTGGTGGAGATCATGTCATTGTCGACGTCGGCCTCATCCGGCGGCACCAGCGTATATTCGATTTCAAACCCCTTTTTCAGATCCTTGACCGTGACCTTGGCGAAAATATAAGCCTTGTCCGATGGAATGTTATCCGTGTCGAGAGTTCTGGCCCGACTCAGTTTGTCTTCCAGTTCGGCGATTTTTCTTTCAATATGGGTCTGAGCTTCTTTGGCCGCATGATATTCGGCGTTTTCGCTCAAATCGCCCAGTTCCCGGGCCCGTTTGATTTCGGAAATAATCTGCCGGCGATCCTGAGTCTTGAGCTTTTTTAGTTCCACTTCGAGCTTGCGAAGTCCGTCTTTTGATAAATAAACAGGTTTTCTATCCATAAGTCCTATTATAACAAAATAGCGCGAATATAAAAGACCAAATTAATCGGATTATTATGAAAAATTTTCCGATGCCATCAGCAAATATCTTCCCTGATTCGATCTTCCTTAGCTCGTCGTCAATCAAAACATGGCATCTGACAACGGCTTACATCCCGCGCCAAAATGGCACGAGGTTTGAAATACGCTAAATCGAGAATGGAGAAATGGTGCTATTACAAGGAAGGTTGAGATGAAGAAATTAATTTTACTGGCTTTATTTGTACTGATCCTAATGTCAATAACGTGGTTTCGACCGGCGTTTTGCAATGAAAACGTCAACGACAGCCTGATTAACACCTATCTTAAAGAAAATCCCGGTACCCTGCCGACCGAAAAACCAAATTCCACGTACAGTAGTCCCGACTATTTCACGACCGATGAAGAGGCCGGAACCTCCAGCGATGCGGAAACGCTGGAAGTCAATACCCCTCCAAAGGCGGAAACAACGTCAACACCACGCCACGATGGTATCAAGGAAATTAAGCCGTTTGGATACGATCTGTTTAATTCTCCGAATGAACTGTCGCGCCCGGTCGATGTCGCCGCGGCATCGGATTATGTTCTCGGTCCCGGTGACAATATTATCGTTAACATCTGGGGGCGGGTTGAAAAAGAGTACAATCTTACTATAGACCGGCAGGGCAATGTATTCATTCCCAAGATCGGGACAACCACGGCATGGGGGATGACTATCGCCGATTTCACTTCGGATTTAGAGCAGAAATTATCAAAAGTATATACAGATTTTAAAACATCGGTTTCGCTGGGCAGGATACGCTCTATTCGAGTGTACCTTACCGGTGAAGTCAAGAAACCCGGCGCGTATACGGTAAGTTCGCTGACGACTTTATTCAATGCCCTGTACCTGGCCGGAGGACCGAACGAGCGCGGATCGCTGCGCAGTATTCGTTTGATCCGCAACAATCACCTTGAGAAGACAGTCGACATTTACAGCTTTCTGTTAAAGGGTGACGCGGAAGGCGACATCCGTCTGGAATCGGGCGATGCCATCTTTGTCCCGGTGTCCGGGCCGCGGGTGACTATAATCGGAGAGGTGAAACGTCCGGCTATTTATGAACTGTCCGACGTTGAGACGGTCGAACAGTTGATTGAACTGGCCGGGGGCACAACCGCCGAGGCTTATCTCGACCGGATCATGCTGGATCGCATTTCCGATGACAATAAGAAAGTCGTGCTCGACATTAACCTCAATCCCAAAGAAAAAGAACAAAACCAGGATTTATATTTGTCCGATGGCGATAAAGTCACTGTTTTTTCCGTGTTCGACGTTCACCGCAATGTGGTGACAATCGGCGGGATGGTACAGCACCCTGGCACGTACGAGCGGACCGATTCGACGATGGTATCGGATCTTATCGCACGGGGAGAGCTGCAGCCGGACAATGTGTATCTCGACCGGGCCAATATTTTCAGAAAGTACCCCGACCGCAGGGTCGAAATTATCCCGATTAATCTCAGGGAAGTACTGGACGGTGAAAAAGACTACAAGCTAAAAGACCTTGATTCGCTATATGTTTACAGCATCGATGAAGTCGAGTGGAACAAGTACGTTTATATAGACGGGGAGATAAAAAATCCGGGGAAATACCGGTTGTACGACAGTATGACCGTGTACGATTTGATATTTTTGGCCGGTAATTTGAAACGCAACGCCTATAAGTATCGGGTGGAACTGGCCCGAACCGATAAGGCGGGAAGTATCAATACGCAAATCATAGATATTACCGACGACAGTATGCGTAAGATCGAGCTGCAAGAAGATGACCGTCTGTTTGTCCGCGAAATCCCCGACTGGTTTTTGCACCGTCTGGTCGATATCGAGGGGGAAGTACGTTTTCCCGGACGATATTCTCTGCTGTCCGGTGAAGAGACGTTATACCACCTGCTGCGAAGAGCCGGGGGGTTCACTGAACGAGCTTTCCCGCGAGGGCTGATTTTACAACGCAAGTCAATCGGCAATGACCTCGTTCGTCAAAATATACCGGACATAATTTCCAATTCGCAACCATTGGTAGAAGACTCGATCGGAAACCTCCGCAAACTGGAAACAGGAACCTTCGATCCGAGTAAAATGAACCGGATCATAGTCGACGTCGACAAGATATTCTCTACCGAAGGGCGTGAAGGCGACATAAGGCTCCAGCAGGATGATTATATTTATGTCCCGGAAATCCCGAGCGGTGTATCGGTCATCGGTGCGGTGGCATCGAACGGGACCATCAAGTATGAAAATAACAGGTCGGTTGAATATTATATAAAGCAGGCCGGCAATTTCACCAGCCAGGCGCAAAAGTCCGACACCAAACTTATTAAAGCTAACGGACAAGTCTACGCAAAAAACGGTACAATGCGCAAAAGAGTCGACGTCGGCGACGTGATCTTCGTCCCGACAGAGATTAAGAAGCAGCGCGACTGGCTGAAATCGGCGTCAACAGTAGCGTCAATTCTTGGCGGGGTTTTGACCTCCGTCCTGATAATAGACAGACTATAACGATAAACAACCCATTCTCACCTTCCAATCGGGCCGCCCGGTAAAAGTAACTCCCGCCGGGTGGCCCAAACTTTTGGAATTACATTCCCCCCTTAAAGGAAAAAACTTCAATATTTATTTCATATTGCCTTTTATGGCTTAAGACGGCTCGCCTTTGTTATTTGTAAGTCGTTGCTGTTTGGTGTCTTAAAATTCGTTTCGAATCGAAACAAAAAAGCCGTTTCGGGCACCGCTATTGCAATTCCATAAGTTAAAAAATGCTATGGATGGCAGTTAAATGAAACTGGATCTTCATGTACATACAGGTCATTCGTTCGACTCATCGAGCGAACCGGCCGAAATAATTCGCGCCGCCGAGGCGGCCGGTCTCGACGCAATCGCGATAACCGACCACGATACTATGTCAGCCGTCGGTCTTGTTAAAAAGTCGTCATCCAAAATCACGATTATTCCCGGCATGGAGATTACGTCAATTCAGGGAACCCATATTATCGGACTGTTTTTGCAAAATGAAATTATCAGCCGGGATATTTTTGAAATGATCGATGAAGTCCACGCCCAGGATGGTTTGGTTTTGATGCCGCATCCATTTCGGGAAGGATCGGGATTTTTAAGCCACCGCTTCCATGAAAAGATCTACGATGGCGACCAGTTTGATAAAATTCTCGGACAAATCGACCTGGTCGAAGCGTTCACGTACGGGGCCGATCCTGAAGACATGGTAGATACCGGAAAATTTCTGGCGGTGCATCCCGAAATGGCCCTCTGCTCCGGGAGCAACGCTCATACAATCGCCGATATCGGTAAGGCTTATTTCGAAATCGAAGAATTCGACACGAATAATCTCAATGAAATAAAATACGCCCTCCTCGATGCCCCGCGACTGCTTCGCTATGAGGCGTACAGCGCTGAAAATGATGAAACAGTGGTTAAGACCGCGCGTTGCGAGGGCCGAAGCGGTCTTTTAAATAAGATTGTCGATGCCACGCTTGGGCCGGTGATGTCGTCGATTAAGAATCTGTACCGCAAGCCGAAAAATACCGATGGGGACCAATCCTGATGGTGCATACGGATTCTAAACATAACGGCACGGTTGCCGGTACCGACGCTTTAGTTGCCGGGATTACGAACAGTATGCAGGCTCGCGATGATATCGAGGTATTGTCGCAGGTCCACGAGGCGACCTGGCTGCCGACCGAGAAGGTCCTTGATGCGCTCAAGAATTTAGCGCAGGAAAATTTCAAGCACGTCGACTACGATGAAAACGAACTGCACCGTACTCTGTCCGGATTCTGTGGTTTGAACAATGATTATATCCAGACGTATGCCGGGGCCGACGTGGCGCTCGAAGCCATCTGCCGGACATATCTTGAACCGGGCGTGGAAATCTTGATCGCGTCACCGACCATGAGCCGTATTACCACTCACGCCGACTCATTCGGTGTGCGGGTAACGAAAGTCAACAATCCGACCCCGTTCGATGTCAACGTCGACCGGTTGATAGAAAAGGTCAATGATTTCACTCGACTGATTTATGTCGGACAGCCGTCACTTCCGGGCGGCACCGTATTGAGTGATTCCGAAGCGCGCTATCTGCTCGATAATGCCGGTCGTGCGATGGTTATCGTTGATGAAAGCGCCTTGATGCTGCGTCAATACTCGGTGGCACATCTGGTGAAGCGTTATCGTAATCTGTTTGTAGTGCGGTCATTTGACGGGGCTTATGGTCTTGAAGCTCAGCCGTTCGGGTTCGTCATGTCCCACCGGGACAATCTTAAGATGTTGAATCGCTATCGTCTGGGTCACAGTCCGCACATTCTGGCTAACATCGCGGCATCGGCGGTCCTGGCAGATATAGACCGGATCGACGAACGTATCAACAATATTCACGAAAACATGATCTATCTGGCCGTGCGGTTGCGATCAAAACAAACATCTTGTCGCATAACGCCTTCGGGCCATATCCTGATAAAGACCGAAAATCCCGCAGAGATAATCGAAAGATTAAGAAACAATGACATTTTTGCTCTATCGCTTGAACGGTATGAACATCTCGAAAATTACATTTTGGTCCCAATCAGGTCAGGGGATTTCGGTCCTCTCTTTATAGATGTTTTTGAAAACGAACTGCAAGATCCCACAAAGGGCAGGTTTAAGCCAAAAGCAAGGATTACGTTGAAAACCAGGGGATTCGACACAACCCGGAATGAGCGGAAAAAATAGTTTTAGGAAATCGATGCAACTGACGAAAAACGAAAATATACGAATCAGGAGGACCAGAGTCGCCTCCTTATTTCGACCTCAAAAATTTACGGGGCCAAAACGAGTGTCGGGATTCGAACCATTTTGTTTATGGGGACGGGGCTGTTGAAGATTCCGCGCATAAATATCGAAGATACCGTCTACAGGCTTGTTAAAATAGGTTTGATTACAGCTTCCGTAATTCTGGCGGGTCTGGCGAATATTGAATACAGCTACAATATTAACTGGGTGGAACTGGCGGGGATTCTCATCGCTATCCGCCTGTTGCTTGCGGTGAGGCTTCCGGCTTCCGAATTGAAACCGATATCTTACCAGCGAATCAATATTCCAGCTTTTCTGAAAAAGGAAGTGCTGTTTGCCATTGTCATCTGCGCTCTTGCATTTTTGTTCGACCGGCATTTCGAGAACGACGGGATTGCGGGATTTGTGGGTATTAACTTCCTCTTTCAAATTGTACTGTACTCCTTGTGGATAATCTATAACAAGTTTCTGATCCAGCCGCAGAACCTTCGGCGGGCGGATTCTTCGGAACGTACCGCTATAATTATCGGTGCCGGTGCCCGGGGCAAGAACGCTGCCGATATTATTCTCAAACATCCCGATTTGAATACGCGCATTATCGGTTTCGTGGATTTTCAAAAAACCGGCTTGTGGCGGTATCGGGATATACCGTTGATCGGCGACGGCAACGATATCGAACGGATCATATTGAAAAATCATGTCGATTATGTCATCATGGCCGCCGAACCGGAGCACTATGTTAAAAGCCAGGAACTGTTTGCACGAATAGAAGCCACCGGCACACGTATGATTATCCTTCCGCTTATATACAGCCAAAAAATTTCACGGTGCTACACATCCTCTTTGAACGGAACCCCTGTGTTTCTTTACCAGAGTACCCCTGCCTGTCGCAACCGTCTGTTTGCCAAAGAAATAATGGACAGGGTCGGCGGACTGGTCGGGATGATTCTCTCGGCACCGATCCTGGCCCTGGCGGCGATTGCGATTCGTCTGGAATCGAAAGGACCGGTCTTTTTCCGGCAGACGCGCTCAGGTATCAACGGTCGCCGGTTCGAGATAATCAAGTTAAGAACCATGGTGGCCGATGCCGACCATAAGAAAGACGATTTCAGGCATTTGAATGAAATGTCGGGGCCGGTTTTCAAAATAAAAAATGATCCGAGAATAACGAAAACGGGCCGGATTCTGCGCAAACTTTCCATCGACGAGCTTCCGCAGTTTTATAATGTCCTCAGGGGCGATATGTCGCTGGTGGGGCCGCGCCCGCCGCTTCCGTCCGAGGTCGAGAAATTCCAGCCGTGGCAGCGGCGCAAGCTGTCGGTCAAGCCGGGATTGACCTGTATCTGGCAGGTCAACGGACGCAATGAAGTCGATTTCGACGACTGGATGCGCCAGGACCTGGAATATATCGACAACTGGTCACTGTCCAAAGACGCCGGACTTATTATCAAGACAATACCGGCCGTAATCAAAGCCAAAGGCGCCTGCTGAAATCAGCGTTTATCAATTCATTTTAATTGATTCCATACATACGGAACACTGAGAGTTATTATCCTGTTGCGAAGGTTGAAGCAGTCTTTATGATTGCCACTCAAATATGATAGATACGCTCCCTATGGGAGTAATAACTTTGAGGATGACCATATGAACCCCGACCAACCCGCCAATGTAATAAAACCGACCAATGCCTTAATCGATGAAAGCTCGCCATACTTGTTGCAGCATGCTCACAACCCGGTCAATTGGTATCCGTGGGGTGAGGAAGCGCTTGCAAAATCGCGCCGCGAAGACAAACCGATATTTCTGTCAATTGGATACGCGGCCTGCCACTGGTGTCATGTGATGGAGCACGAATCGTTCGAAGATGAAACAACCGCCGCCATTTTGAACGAACATTTCATTTCAATTAAAGTGGACCGGGAGCAGAGGCCTGATCTTGACCGGATATATATGATGGCGACTCAGGCCTTGACAGGTTCCGGCGGCTGGCCGATGTCGGTCTTTTTGACGCCGGATTTAAGGCCGTTTTACGCCGGGACATATTTCCCGCCTGAAGACAGTCACGGTCGCCCGGGATTCAAGAACATCCTGACTCAATTGGTGCAGGCATATAAAGACGAGCGGGAGCGGGTCGATCAGATTGCCGGTCAGGTAACCGAAGCGCTCCTGCAAAATGCCGAAGCGAACATAGCGCGAGCCGGGCTGGATAAAAGCCAGATCGAAAACGTCGTCAGGCATGTTTGTGATAATTTCGATCCGATCAACGGTGGTTTTGGGACGCAGCCAAAATTCCCGCATGGTTCGGAACTTGGTTTTTTAATCAAGCACTATGCCACGACCGGAGATAAAAAAACGCTGACAGTTGTCGAGCGGTCGCTGACTAAAATGGCCCACGGCGGGATTTATGATCAAATCGGGGGTGGGTTTCATCGCTATTCCGTGGATGCTCGGTGGCTGGTGCCGCACTTTGAGAAAATGCTTTACGATAACGGTATTCTGGCGGCCACATATGCAGAAGCATACCAAGTGACGAAAAATCCGTTGTATCGAGAGATCGCAAGCAAGACGCTCGATTTCATCCTCCGCGAAATGACCGATCCGACCGGCGGGTTTTATTCTTCGCTCGACGCCGACAGCGAGGAACAAGAGGGGAAATATTACATCTGGACCAAACAGGAGGTCGAAACGATACTTGGGGACAAGGCTCATCTTTTCTGCAAATATTTCAATATATCGGATATCGGAAATTTCGAAGACGGCACGAATATTCTCAATATAGACCATTTTTCACTCGAAGCTCGGGAAAATTTCGAAGAGGGTTTGGAACGATTTGACGAAATTATTGCCGAGGGTAAAAAGATGCTTTTCGATCTGCGTCAGAAGAGAGTCCAGCCCGGCACCGATGACAAAATCCTGGTATCGTGGAACGCACTGGCGATCTCCGGCTTTTGCCGGGGTTTCCTGATTACCGGCGATGAAAAATACCGCGAGGCCGCTGTCAAAGCGGCGCGATTTATAAAAAATGAAATGTATCGCGACGGACGACTGCTGCATTCATATCGTAAAGGCAAAACATCCGACGGGGAATTTCTTGAGGATTATGCCTATCTCATTCCGGCTTTGATCGACCTGTATGAAATCACTTATGACTTTGGGTGGATTGATTTTGCCTCAAGTCTGGCCGAAAGAGCGGTCGGGCAATTCGCCGATGAATCGGGCCGGCTTTATCTGTCTCCTGACGATCAGAAAGACCATTTTATGAGGCCGTCGGAAATCCATGACGGCGCCATCCCCGCGGCCGGCTCGGTTTTGATTCAGGGCTTGATCCGTCTTTCCGTAATCAACGGTAATGAGAAATTAAAGAAGCAGGCGGAAAAATCACTGGAGATGCTGGCCGGGCATATTGCGCAGCTTCCATATGCGATGGTTGCGGCGGCAGAGGCTTTATTCATGTTGTTTTCTGAACGGTTGGAAGTTGTTGTGGTCGGAACAGAGAGCCGTGAGGCTTTTATGGATGAGATCAATATATTTTTCCATCACAACAAAATAATTGTCGTGTCTGACAGCGGCTCGGAAAATATCCCGCTGCTGGAGGGGAGAGAATCATCGGGGTCGACGGTGGTTTATGTTTGCCGCAATTTTGTCTGTGATGCACCGGCGAGAACTCTCGACGAGTTAAGAGAACGACTTAGGAGCTGAAAATTCATTTATTCTCCTGCAATTCCGGTGAAAAATCTTATATTAACCGGGAATTTATGAATCGAAACGGGGAAATTCGCATCTAAATAGAAATGGAGAATAACAGCAATGATTGAAGCTAAAGTCAAATGGACGGGGGGCTTGAGATTCGAGGGCAAGTCGATTTTCGGACATACGATTGCAACCGACGGCGCCAGGGCCGCCGGGGGCGAAGAAAACGGATACAAACCTACGGAGCTGGTTTTATACGCCGTCGCCGGATGCACCGGGATCGACATCGTCAAAATTCTCGAGAAAATGCGCCAGAATGTGACCGGATTCGACATAGAGGTCCGGGGCTTTACGCCCGATGAATACCCCAAACCGTTCAACCGCATAGAAGTTAAATATATATTTCATGGAAATGGACTCGATCCGAAAAAGGTGGAGAGAGCGATCGGGCTGTCCAAAGACAAATATTGCATGGTTAGTCAGTCGCTTAAATCGGCTGAAATTGTATCGGAATATGAAATAATCGAGGAGTGATAAAATGTTTGATATGAGCTATACCGTAGAATCATCGCGGCCGTTCGATGAGGTTTCGACGCACCTGGAAGAAGCGGTCCCCAAACACGGCTTTCGCGTTCTGGCTGTTCATAACGTCCAGCAGACTCTTAAAGAAAAGGGTTTCGAGTCGGGCCCGCTGAAAATAGTCGAAATTTGTAACGCCAAGTTCGCGCATGAAGCGCTGGGAAAAGAAATCAACGTGGCGCTGATGATGCCGTGCAAGATAATAGTGCGTTCCGAAGGCGAGAAAACCATCATGACACTGGCCCGGCCGAGTATGATTTCGCAGCTGTTTCCCGACGCCGGTCTGGAAAAGCTGGCGGGGGACGTCGAAGGCGTTATGAAGAGTATAATGGATGAGGTTAAGTAAAAAGCTGTTTGCGAAATTGTCCGTCGGTCTTATATTCGGAGGACTGGCGGGATGGGGTTTAAGCTGGATTTATGGACAGCTCGGCTCCACCTGACCTTTGATGTGCAGGCCCGGTCGGGCCATAGTGCTGGGGATGGCGGCCGGAGTGCTGTTTATGTTAAGCGAGGTGAAAAAGTAATGCCGCTTTATGAATATATATGCGCGGATTGTAAGCAGGATTTCGAGGAACTGGTGAGTTCGTCGAGCAGTCCGGTAAAATGCCCGAACTGCAAGTCGGACAAAGTGGAGAAGAAATTTTCCACCTTTGCCTCATCGGGATTTTCGGGCAAAGCGGACTCAGGCTCCTGTCAACAGAAAAGCGGGTTTAGCTGAGCTTCGTGCTGACGAAACGGACCGGTCGGTCCGCAGGTATAAAGAATTATGAAGCGTTCGACAACATCGATTTTGATTTTGCTCCTGGTGTTTTTAGCCGCGTCGGGATGCGGTGATAAGCTCAAAACCCCCGAAGATATAAAGACGGCCGTGGCTTTTCTGGATGCCAGGCAGGCGCTGCCTGAATTTCCGTTCGGAACCAAGCCGATCTATATGTTTTTCAACGCCGACTGGTGTCAGTATTGTCGCCGGATGAAATATGATGTTTTCGAACGGCCGGAAATAATCAAGTACATGAACGAAAACTTCACGTGCATTTCGGTTAAACCCGACAGCATCGGTCAAATCTTTTTCATGGGCGATACCATCACTGTCGCCCAGCTTAAAAAGGCGTTCAAGTTCGAAGCCTACCCGTCGCATTATTTCTTCGACAAGACCGGAAAGTTACAAGGCGCCCGGACGGGTTATATCCCGCTTTTGCGGTTCAAACAACTGCTGAAATACATCGCCAGCGGCGATATTAAAAAGTACGATTTCGATACGTTTCTGGCCAAACCCGAGGCCGATATGGATACGGTTTGGGGCGAATTCTAAAGCTTGATTCCGATTAACAGATAGCTTAAAGGCAGGATTTTCTTGCTTTCAAGGTGTTCCATCTCTCCCGATAAATCATGGGGATATTCCTGAAGCTCAGAAATAATTATACCCTGCTTCGCGATGGCGTTGATCAGATCTGAAAATTTATGCGTGAAATTATAATTCGTTTTGGCTTTGTACCGGGTTTTGCCAATATAGTCGATGCCGGAATTTGACACCCACGGGTCGGTTTTGAAATACGAATATATCGGTTTTTCAAGTATTTCGGGATCGAAACCGTCCTCGTCTTCGCAGGCCAGCATATAGTAAAACGGGTGCTCGTCGTAGATAACCAGATACCCACCGGGTTTCAAAAGCGCGGCGATTTTCTCGAAAGCGCTGTCCAAATCTGGAACCCAGACCAGCCCGCCGATGGAGAGGTAGACCAAATCGATTTTTCCGGAGTACTTTTCGTCGATATCGTAGACGTCGGTGCGGACGAATTCGACGCTGAGGTTCGATATCGCTTTTAGCTCGTCGGCTTCTTTGATGGCTTCATCGGAGATATCAAACCCCACTCCCGATACGGCGCCGAGGTTTATCATTGATAGCAGTTCACGGCCGTTGTTGCAGAAAACCTGCGCGACGGTTTTATCTTTCAGACCGATTTCTTTAAGTTTGGCAGTGATTGTACTATCGAGCGTGGAAAAGCCTTTTTTCTGGAATTTTGATTTCAAATCGATTTTGCGGTGTTTCTGGTGGATGGGTGTGACTTCATTCCACGCCTCGCGGTTGGCATCGGTGTACTTTTTATGGTTCATGGCTTGTCCATTGCTAATATCTACATTAGTGGTATGAATAATAATGGAAATGCGTTGTAAATGATATGAATTTTATTCTTCGGGCAAGGCTATCATTTTTCCGACAACACTTGTTCCACCGGCTTCAAATGATATATAGTAGATGCCGCTGGGCCGATCACCGATATTCCATTCTCTGGTAATAGTACCTTCGCCGTCTCCTGAAATCAGATCCACAAGGTCACCGTCAATGGTATATATCCTGATCACATAGTGCGACTGTTCGCTGAGAGTAATTATAAAGTTTGTGGTGGTATGAAAGGGATTGGGGGATATCGAGAATGTTGCTATTGGCCAGTGGCGCTCTATATTATAAGAGGTTCCGTAATAATCAACCGCAACAATTGAATCCGGCGTTTCCGAGGCATTGAGAATCGCTCCGGTAATCTCCTTCGTTTCAAAAGTATAAACCAAAACGTGGGTTTGTCCGTTTACATAGTCATTTTTTACTTCAAAACCACTGTTTGCGGGTGATACATTGACTATACCATCAAAGATGAATAGCGCAGCGCCCAATTTTTCATCGACAATTAGCTGACCATGTTGATATCGAAAATTAGCGGTATCGCGACTGAATGCACGGGTTCGATCCAGGTCGTCACCCGTAAGAATCCGAATTATGTGAACCAGATCGCCGAGTTCGCAGGGGATCCCATTGCAGTTCACGTCGGTGGCCTGAGTTTGTTGGGCAGAATCGACGGTAAAGGCAGGGTAGCCGTATACTAAATAGTTGGTAAACACAACGGCATCGGCGATTTCATAGGAATGTTCATTCAGATTAACATCGCCGCTACCACACTCATGAGTTGAAGAGGCCGGATCATCGCCGCACTGCGATACAAATATTGACGCGGCCAAAAGTGCGAAAATTATCGAGGTTTTGAAAATTCGGTTGTTTGTTTGAGTTTTCATTCTTCCGTCAATCCATTATTTTTGCCGGAGGACCGTAATGGTTTTCCTGATTTCATTGTCCTGAGTATCAAGAATTAACAGGTAAACGCCGTCAGACAAATTCCCGGCGTTCCATTCGATGTACAAACTTCCTACCCAGGAGCTGTCTATCTTGTCCACCAGACCGCCGAATGGATCATATATTTTTATGCTGAATTCAGTACGTTCAGGCAGATTAATCGCAAATGTGGTCGTGGGATAAAACGGATTGGGGTAGTTGTATATGGTCGGGCTAAATGGAATGAAGTTGGCTACAAGAGGAGTGCCATAATAATCGACGGCTTCGATACTGACCAATGAACCACCGGAAACGTTCAAAATATCGCCAGTCATGGTGTCATTAAGACCAAAGCTGTAAACCAAAACCCGTGTGAACCCATCGACATAACCAGTCTTTATTTCCATGATCCTGGCATCACCCGCCAACGAAATATCGGCCAGACCGTCAAACACAAAAAGCGCGGCACCCAGATCTTTGTCTACAGTCATCATCCCTCCGTACAACTGGAAATTGGCCGTATCGGTCGGGATTGTCTTCGGTTCGGACAATTCGTCACCAACGATAACGCGAACAATATAAACAAAATCGGCAAGTCCGCAGAGGATCCCGTCGCAATTCACATCCGTCGCCTGAGCCTGCTGAGCCGAGTCTGTGGTGAAGGCGGCGTAGCCATATATGAAATAATTCGAAAATACTACGGCGTCGGCGATTTCATAGGCGTATTCGTTTAAATTGATATTACCGCTGCCGCATTCGTGCTCGACCGGGGACGTGGAATTCTTACCGGAACATTGAAATAAAAACAACAGCGCAATGATTAATGCCGATATTTTAATTTTCATTTCGTGATTTCCCAATTTACTCCACAAAGATGTCATTGCTTGCCTCAATCAATCAATCCTAAAAGCTTATTCGCATCGATGTCAGAAAGAAAGCCCCGCTCATGTCCAGACGTATCCCTTCCGGGTTGCCGTCGTTAGTTGTCCAGACATTTCCACCGGAATCCTTCAGTTCCCCAGTTTTGAAATGCCGATAACCGCCTTCGAAGATAAGCCCGAGACGGGAATTGATTGGCAACATCATCCCCAGAGAACCCCAATATCCGGGGGTGTTGTCGGTGTATGATACTTTGTCGTCAAACACGTGGCCCTCGTTCTCTGATGTGTACGGATTGTCCGGCATACTAACGCGGGAGCTTAATTCGGCTTCTCCGTTTAACCAGGCCGCTCCGGCCGTTGCCGCGAAATGTATAAAGCTAATATCGAAATACCGCCGGGCATTAAAGGTTATGCCTCTCATCGACGCCCGGGCCTTTCTGTCAAAGTAGATTTTGTCGCGATACATGTCGAAGCCACCTGCATCGGTCATAGCCCAATCGAATGCCTCTTTATACTTGCTATCAGAAGTTAATAGGATATAGCCGATTCCGAACGAGTAATTTTTAAAGCACCTGTAAGATATAGCGGCTTGATAGTCCCACCCATTGGGAATATCGTCTTTTAACAGTCCGATCGGCTTTGCAAGATTGTTGATATACCGCTCGTTGATATCGTCGAGCTTGTATCCCGCCCAACCGAATGAAAAAGTCAGCTCGATTCTATCGTTGGCGGCGTCATTTTTGGCGCCGTCGGCTGAGGCCGATAAACTGAGGAATGATAACAATAAAACAAGAAAT
>CAZMWI010000037.1:16507-19629 GCA_964569945.1 uncultured Ignavibacteriaceae bacterium | reverse complement strand
TCCGTCGCCCGGCCGAGTGTCCAGTTTCGCGCCATGTTTTCCGGAAAACCGGCAGCAGGCCATGTTCCACCGACCATCATATTGCGCGTCTTGTCGCTTGCCGTCGAGTTGGCTTCCGAAGGGCGCGAAGGGCGGCCGGTCGGTGCGATGTTCGTCATTGGCGACACCCGGCAGGTCATGCGCTACACGCAACAACTGGTGCTCAACCCCTTTTACGGTTTCGCCCGCCTTGACGTGTTTGGGCAGCTTAACCGTAAACATACCTTCCGGCATACTGACCACAGACAGATCAAGGTCGGAATCGGAAACGTTTTCAATTACGAAATCGCGTTTGTCGACTGTTTTCTCACCAAACTGGGAGATGTCGAACTTATAAGGTTTAATCCTTATCGGGTAGGTGGAATCCGGCGTGGCGACTACATTGGCGGTAATTTGTACGCGCTTGGCCAGTTCGCCTTCGTTGGTTGTAATCGACGGCCGTTTTGACTGCCGACCATTATACCTTTTCGTTGAAAATATAATTTCAAGCCTGGTGCTGTCACCGACAGCAAGCTCCTTCCTTTCAAGCGGAGCTTTTGTGCATCCTCAGCCGGGTTTTACGCTGATGATTTTCAGCGAATCCGATCCGGTCGAATGGAGCCAAAAAACGTGGCTAATCTCCGAATTCTGCGGCACATAGCCGAAATCGAAAATAGAATTCGGGATGGTCAGTTTAGGCTGAGCATACACCAAACCTGGCAGAAGAAAGAGGCAAAAGGCAAACAAAGCCAGGAATTTAACTTTGGTCATGTTTCCTCCAGAAGTGTCCATCATTTTCCAATTAATCGTCATATTATACGATGAATTGAGTAAGTATCTTAATCTATAAACTCAATTTAATCTGTCAAGACTTTATTTCCGGCACCTTGTTGTCATATAAAAAGTTAACTGAAATAACCTCATTGTCGTCATTTTTCATTTATACCTGATAAAGTCGGATAGGTTCGATATTTTCTTGAATGCTCGCTATTGGCCGGATTTGCGAAATATCTTCCGTCTGACCGGCACCGTATAATTTTTCGCATATTCGTTGTCGTCTATAAACTCAAATGTGAAATTCGTCTCGAAATCTCCCGCATACCCAGCATCGTTCAGGCGAATATAGCCGACCGCCGAATCCGACGGCGCGACGAACATGGGCATGTCGATATTGAAATAGGTTGAATCGGCATAAATTAACCGCAGGGGGACATACTTGTCAGTCTTATTATAAATGCTAAAAGGAAATTCTTTAGGGCCGGAATCTCCGAACTGTGAGGCGATCAGCCGGTATGGCTTGACGTATATCGGCGTGAGCACTTCCGGGTCTTTGATAACGATCGGTTCGACGGGCAGCCGTAGAATGCGTTCGCCGAGATTTCGGGCATTGGTTTTAAAGCGTGGATATTGAGTGTTGCGACCTTCGACTTTCTGGCTTTTGAAAAATATATCGATATTGGCGCTGTCACCGGGCGGAATTATATGTTTATCGAGTTTGACCTGTATGCATTCGTTGAATACTTCGATCGTATCGATTCGAAGCGTATCGGTGCCGATGGAATAAGCCCTGGCCGTAAAATAAAACCGGGACATTTGCGGAATTATGCCGATTTTTACGGTATCCGGCTCCAAGCGGATTTCCGGATCGGCGTGAGCGAATATTGAAATTACCAGGATAAAGCCTGCAGCAATAATGGCCGCTTTCAAGTCGTTCTCTCCTGCTTTTCAGTTTATTTCGGCCGTATAATTATAACCGGTTTACGTTTAAATTCAACGTTTTTTACAAAATAGGCCGGGGGTTGGTTGATTTTTTTGTGTAATTCTGATATTTTCGATAGGTAATAAGGAATATTTGTAATTTAAATACTCGGAGTAATTATGAACCCCAAGGAATTTCTCGATCAAAACAAGCAAAAGCGCCTCGATGAGCTGTTCGAATTCTTACGGTTTCCGTCGGTTTCGGCCAAGAGCGAGCATAAAGGTGACGTGCGTGAATGCGCCGAATGGCTGGCCAAAAGACTGAACGACATGGGTGTTAAAAGCGAACTAAAGCCGACCAGTGGTCACCCGGTCGTTTATGGTGAGAAGATATCTTCACCTGACAAGTTGACGGTTCTTTATTACGGGCATTATGACGTCCAGCCGCAGGAGCCGCTGGAACTGTGGAAAAGCACGCCGTTCAATCCTATAATCGAGGACGGGTATATTATCGCCAGAGGCGCCACCGATGACAAAGGGCAGCTCTGGACGCATGTTAAGGCTATTGAGGCTTATGAAAAAACCGGTAAGGAACTTCCGGTCAATGTCAAAATGCTGATTGAAGGTGAAGAAGAGTCCGGCGCGGAAAGCCTGGCGGAGTTTGTCGAAGTGAACCCTGAGCTGCTCAAAGCCGATATAATAGTCGTCTCCGATGGGGCGCAGTACGGTCGTAATCGCCCGGCGGTAACGTACGCCCTGCGCGGTATCGCATTCATCGAAGTGAAAATCAAGGGCCCGGACCGGGATCTTCATTCCGGTTCGTTCGGCGGATCTATCGCCAATCCCATCAATGTGCTGGCTCAGATTATTGCCAAACTTCAGGATGAAAACGGGAAGATTCTTGTCGACGGGTTCTATGACGACGTGGTCGATGTGTCTGACTGGGAGCGCGACCAGTTCAGGAAGCTGCCGTTCGATGAAGCGGAATATCTGGCTAAAACCGGATCACCGGCCCTGCACGGCGAAAAGGGCTATTCGGTACTGGAGCAGATTTGGTCAAGACCGACGCTGGATGTCAATGGCATTACCGGCGGCTATCAGGGTGAGGGCGGCAAGACGATTATACCGTCGTGGGCGAGTTGTAAAATTACCACGCGACTTGTTGCGAATCAAACCGCTGATGATATCTGCAATAAGCTCGAGAAGTTCATCAAGAAAATCTGTCCGGATTATGTCACCTGTGAAATAACAAAACATGGTGGCGCAGCGGCGGTGGCTGTTCCCACCGATGGTCCCTGGCTGGAAGCGGCTGGACGAGCGATCAAAACCGGTTTCGGGATTGATCCGGTTTATACGAAAGAAGGCGGCTCGATTCCGGTGGTCGGGACGTTCAAGCGAGTGCTGGG
>CAZMWI010000037.1:0-16407 GCA_964569945.1 uncultured Ignavibacteriaceae bacterium | reverse complement strand
GAAGGCGCGAGGGTCATAATCAATTCCCGTTCCATAGAAAATCTCGAAGTGGCCGCCGACCGGATTGAAAAACAAACCGGACTGCGGCCGCACGTAATCGACGGCGATTTGTCGGCGTCGGGGGAGAGCGAACGAGTGGTCGAAAAAGCCCGGTCTTATTTTAAAGCGATTGATATTCTTGTCGCCAACGCCGGAGGACCGCCGTCGGGTGAGTTCATGAGCCTGTCCAAAGAAAACTGGTCCGATTCGGCCCGGCTGACGTTATTCTCAGCGATAGATCTCGCCCGGGCAGTGATTCCGGGCATGGTGCAACGGGCCTGGGGACGGGTTATATTTATCACGTCGCTGTCGGTCAAACAACCGGCTCCGGGGCTGATTATATCTAATACCTTCCGTGCCGGGGTGACAGGATTCTCCAAGTCGATTTCAAATGAGCTGGCGGCTAATGGCATTACGGTTAATACGGTTTGCCCGGGATTTACCAATACGGAACGTCTCGGCTATCTGGCAGAGAAACAGGCAAAGGCCAAAGGGGTCACACCTGAGGATATTTTCAACGGGTGGATCAATGACATTCCTGCCGGGCGGCTGGGGGAACCGTCGGAGCTGGCTTCGCTGATATGCTTTTTGGCGTCGGACAGAGCGTCATATATTACCGGGGCGTCGATTCCGGTCGACGGCGGATATGTTAAAGGGTTGCTTTAATTAGCGTCGTTTATACTATGCCATACAACCTCTTGTCCGGGGCCGACGGGAATGCCAGTGTCGGATAATGGGAATTCCTTCAAGGGGCCATTGTGGCTTTTGTTTGCGATTCTCGTGGGGCATCAGATAATCAATGCCGCCGCGTTTCCGGTGGCCAAAATCGGTCTGTTCCAATTTGATCCGCTGGTATATGCCTTTTACAGGTTTCTTTTTTGTACCCTGGGTTATTTGCCTTTTTTGATTTTTATCCGACACAAGACGCCTATTGCTCGGAAGGACCGGTTGAAAATATTTGGGATCGGATTGCTTTTAATTCCTTTCAATCAGGTTTTGTTTTTAATGGGCCAGAAAATGACCAGTGCCGGACACGCGAGCCTTCTTTTTGCAACGACCCCCGTATTTGTTTATCTACTGGCTATAAAATTCCTGGGTGAAAAATTAACGGCAATAAGATCGACCGGGATCTTAATCGCGCTGACCGGTGTTTTGGTCATTCTCTTTTCGGGACGGATCAGGTTCGGCAGCGAGTATCTGATCGGTGACCTTCTGGTTCTGGTGGCAGTGATGGCGTGGGCGGCGGCGACGGTCGCCGGAAAGCCGCTGGCGTCGCGTTACGGCGCATTTCGCGTCATGGGGACGGGGCTCGTCTATGGTTCCCTGGTGTATATGCCGTTCGGGCTGATAGTGGCGGTGCGTTACGATTATCAGAATATCAACTATCAGGGGTGGCTGAGTATCGTGTACATGGCAGTGGTAGTGTCAATTTTCGGGTACGTGGTCTGGTACTGGGTTTTAAAATATCTCGAAGCGTCGCAAGTGGCGGTTTTGCAGAATATACAACCCGTGGCGGCGACAGCTCTCGCCGCGATGATGCTCGGTGAACCGATAACACCGACTCTAATTGTGGGCGGTATAATTGTTATCGGCGGGGTTATCCTGGCTCAGGTTAGAATCGGTGGCAAGGCTCTCACTTTTGACGATAAAGTTATTACCAGCAAATAAGGTGAAACGATATGTATAACGGAAATAATAAGGACGACTCCGGATATGAGACGTGGTCGGTCTTTCGCATTATGTCGGAATTCGTCGAAGGGTTTGAAACGCTAAGAACGCTTCATCCGGCTGTCTCGATATTCGGCTCATCAGCGCTGCCGCCCGGCTCAAAGTACTGTCTTCTGGCCGAAAAGATTGCCCGTCGCCTGTCAGACGAGGGCTTTTCGATTATAACCGGCGGCGGTCCAAGCGTTATGGAAGCCGCCAACAAGGGTGCCAAAAAAGGGAAGTCGAAATCGGTCGGGCTCAATATTGAAATCCCCACCGAACAACGTGCCAATACATTTCAGGACATTTCGCTTCATTTCAGGTATTTCTTCGCCCGCAAGGTTATGTTCGTGAAATACGCCTCGGCGTTTGTAATAATGCCGGGTGGGTTTGGAACGCTCGATGAGCTGTTCGAATCATTGACCCTTATCCAAACTCAAAAAATATTCAACCTGCCGGTTGTGCTGGTTGGTTCGGGATTCTGGGGCGGGCTGATCGACTGGATTGTGTCGAGTCCCATAAAAACCGGGACGCTGACCAACGCGGATTTGACATTGTTTTCGATGACTGACGATCCCGAAGAAGTCGTGCAGATTATTAAAGAAGGTTATGAAAAGGTGCGCCGATCGCGGGCGATTTGATTTTGACGCAAAAAAGAGAAGGCCGGATCTTTGCCAATCCGGCCTTTTCTATTATTCGGCAAGGTTCTCTTCGGAGAACGCTTTCTCCAGAGCAGGATCGGTGAAAACGCCGTCCTTGCGGATGAGTTGATCGTCGAACCAGATTTCGCCGCCGCCGTATTCTTTTCTCTGAATCAATACCAGATCCCAGTGTATGGCGGATATATTTCCGTTGGGTGCTTCATCGTAGCTGCAACCGGGGGTAAGGTGGAACGAGCCGCGGATTTTCTCGTCGAAGAGGGTGTCTTTCATAGGTTCCATGACGAAAGGATTGAGGCCGATGGCGAATTCACCGATGTACCGACCGCTTTCATCGGTGTCGAGAATCTTGTTCATCTTTTCTTCGTTGTCACACGTGGCTTTGACGATCTTCCCGTTTTCAAAAGTAAATTTGATGTCGTTGTAGACGGTGCCTTCGTAGAGTGAGGGAGTGTTGTAGGCGATAGTCCCGTTTATCGACTCGCGGACCGGTGCGGTGTACACTTCACCGTCGGGTATGTTACGGGTGCCGTCACATTTGACGTTGGGGATGTCTTTTATCGAAAAGGTCAGGTCGGTGCCAGGGCCTTTAATATGGACGCGATCGGTTTTGTTCATCAGTTCGACCAGCGGGTCCATCGCTTTCGACATTTTGGCGTAGTTCAGGTTGCAGACGTCGTAATAGAAGTCCTCGAATTTCTCCTGTGATGTCTCGGCCAGCTGAGCCATGGCGCTGTTGGGGTAGCGCATGACAACCCACTTGGTTCTTTTCACGCGCTCTTCGAGGTGTACCGGTTTATAGAAAATCTTCTGGTATTTTTCCATCTGGTCGCGGTCGATATCGGCGAGATCAAAGGAATTTTCGGAGCCGCGAATACCGATATATGCTGAGGCGCGTTTCATCATTTCGAGGTGATAATCACCAAGGGCTTTGAATTGATCTTCGGAGGCGGTACGAATAAAATGCCGCAGAATGGATTCATCGTTGTAATACCAAAACGGAACGCCGCCCTTTTCGGTGGCGTAGCGCACCAATTCTTTACCGAGATCAAGAGCGGCCAGTCCTTTGACTTCGATATAGACAATTTCGCCGGGCTTGAGGTCAACCGAATAGTCGATAAGGTTCTTTGCAAGCGTGGTATTTCTGGGGTCTTTCATATATCAGGTCCTTTCTCTTTATTGAACGATAATAAAGCATAAACGGCGTTTTGGCAAGAGTGTGCCGAACAATTTGAAGTCAGCTTTGTTTTCACAGGTATGCCCTGCGAAAAGAGAAGGAAAATTAATATTGGTACGTCCGGCTACAGCTATGATGACTGGCTGGGGAATTTTTATCCCCAGTTCTGTTCGGCCAAGGACTATCTCAGGTTTTATGCCTCTATTTTCAAAACGGTGGAACTGAATTCGACATTTTACCGTATTCCGGATGAAACGATAGTTAAAAACTGGAAAAAGGTCACACCGGACGATTTCATTTTTTCGGCGAAGTTTCCCCGGATTGTCACTCATGAGGGAAGTGTCGAATCTAGGGTTCAGGCGGCGGGTGAATTTATATCGACAATGAGGACGCTGGGCAACAAGCTCGGTGTATTGCTTCTCCAGTTTCCGTACGCGTTCAAGCCCGAACATCACGGTTCAATGTTGTCAGAACTGCTCTCGGTTATGCCAAATGATGTTAAAGTAGCGGTTGAGCTTAGAAATCGTAAGTGGTTGGGGGACCGCCTGTATTCCGAGCTTGCAAAACACGGTGTTTGTCTGGTCATGATTGATCATCCATGGATGCCGAAACGCACTCAGTTTACAGCAGACTTTGCATATTTTCGTCTTCTTGGGGACCGTAAGAAAATAGAGAACGATTTCAGCTTTATCCGTTTCGAGAAGAAAGAAGAAATCGAGTGGTGGAGCAAACTGGTGCAGGAGTTCTCAAGAGACAAGGGTGAAGTTTACGCATATTTTAACAATCATTTTACCGGTCATTCGCCGAGTTCGGCGCGTTTCATGATTGAGCTGCTCGAATTGAGCAAGACCGTTTAATTTTCTTGTGTTAATCCATTTTTATTCACAAATTAAGGCAGATGCATATTTTGCGGGAGTCTTAAGATGGATAAAAAAGAAACCAGCCAATTTCTGATTGTAAGCCTGGCCGATAAACAGTATGCGATAAATTTGATCCACGCCGTGGAAATTATAGATCCCCGCAAGGCGCACATAGCCGGGGCCGCTATCAATCAGCTTCCGAAGTCATTCGAGTATGAAAACAATCAAATTCCGGTCGTAGACCTCTGGCGTTACTTGCAAAATGAGAAACGTGAAGTTTCAGATGACAGGATTATGGTCGTCACCGAATGCACCGGGGGAAGGGCGGCTTTTCTGGTCGATTCGGCCGACGAAATCCTCAGGATAGACTCCAATAGTATGGAAGGTGCTATTGAGTCATCTGATGACGCTGCGGATGAATTGATCGAGGCGCGTCTCACCCTGGATGACAGGAGTATTCCCGTCGTCAATCTGCCCGGAATTTACAAGTTATCCGGTGTCATCAAATAGTCCATGAATCAAGCCCGGATTCCATGCTAAAAAGCCTTAAAGATTTCGATCATCGCCTCTGGATTCTGGCCGTGGGGTGGTTTTCATCGGCTTTGGGTTTTGCGCTGGTGATTCCATTCATCGCCATTTACTTTCACGGTGAGGGCATGAGCCTGGCCCAAATCGGGCTCTTTTTCGGTCTCACGGCTGTCATACGGGCTTCGGTTCAGGCGTACGGGGGCGAGCTTTCCGACCGTATCGGGCGATATCGTCTGATGGTGCTGGCGCAATTGTGCCGGGCTGCGAATTTTATTGTTCTTGCAGGGGCAGTACATTACGATTGGGGCTTAATGACTATCTGTGGTCTGATAATCATAAATTCCGTTTTCGGGGCTTTATTTCAGCCTTCAGCCAATTCAATGGTGGCCGATCTGGTTGGAAACAAGCGCCGGACCGAGGCTTTTGCGATTGTCCGTGCTGCCGGTAATCTCGGCTGGGCGGTGGGCCCGGCGGTCGGGGGATACCTGGCGGCCAGTTCGCTGGGTTTTTTATTTCTATTGTCCGGGTGCATGACGGCCGTGTCGGGGAGTATTGTGTTCAAGTTCCTGAAAGGCGTAGCCTTCAATCGCAGAACCGGTAAAGATTCAAGATTCCGGGATATGTTTGTCATAAAGGGCAATGAGACGATCTTTCGCCATGCCGGGCTGTTGTTTATTCTCTATCTGGTTGTGGCGCACCTGATGGCGCCGCTGTCGCTTTATACCGTGGATTTTTGCGGACTCAGGGAATCCCAGCTTGGATTCTTATATATGCTCAACGGCCTGATGGTGGTCGCCCTGCAGCTTCCGATGGCCCGGATGATGCGGCCTTTCCGGTTGACATCGCAGATGGCGGTCGGGGCTTTTGTTTATTCCATAGGGTATTTTGTTGTCGGTCTGTCGGCACAATATACTTTGTTTATTGTCGCGATTATAATTATCACGTCGGGAGAGCTTCTTATTTCACCACCGGCGCTGGCGATAACGGCCAATCTGGCGCCTCCTGACAAGGTCGGTCGTTATATGGGGATTTATGGGTTGGCCGTGACGGCCGGATGGTCGCTGGGTCCGCTGGTGGGGAGTCTGCTGCTCGATCTGTTCAAGCCGCACTTTATCTATTCATGGGCGACAATATCAACGCTGGCCGTGATTGCCGGAATTGGATTCGTGCGCCTGCGGCGTCACATCGCTCCCGAAATTAATCTGTTTCGGGATATCATCACATAATTACAACGAACTTGCCTATCTGATTGCCGTATTCCGACTCGACCGAGTAATAGTATATGCCCGACATGATCGCCATGTGGTTGCGTGAAATCATATCCCACTGATCGTGCATCGATCCCGGACTGCCGGGAGGGTAGTCGTGGTCCACGGTTGCGACCAGATCGCCATCGATAGTGAAGATACGAATAGTGCATTTGGGGGGAAGGTTGGCGAAGTGCAGGGCCCGCGTGTATTCGGAGGGCAGCCCCTGCTGGTCCTGTTCCCAGCCTTCGTAACGTCCGCGGTAACCGCCGTTAATAAAGTAAGGATTTGGATAAACGACCACTTTAAGGCCGTTTTGTAACACAAGATCGGTTGAATTTTCGGCGTATTCACGACTGGCGTTGTCGGCCGGATTAGTTTCTATCGGCCCGAGGCCTTTTGACGGATCACCGTGATCGAAGACCGTAACAGATACAAAGTAAGATTTCGAGGGAAGCAGGCCGTGGATTATGTAGCGATATTCATAGTACTTGAACCGACCTTCCGGTGTCAGCACTTCGGGCCAGTACATTTTGGCGCTGTCGAGATCGCTGGTCGGAGGGGGCGGCTCGTACGGGTAAACCTTAAATATGGCACTTGAATCCGTCAGCGTGGATTGATTCCAGTCATGGGGCGTGAAAAAGAACTGATCATATGCCTGCGTCGAGTAGTTGTAATGCGCAAACAGGTGATCCTGTGTATTGTAATTTTCGGGGTCAAAATTCTCGCCATACAGTTGGTGTAATTGCTGCAATGTAAACGGTGGTTGATTGATGGCCCAGGTATTATAGTCTGTGTCGTATTCCCACCGGTCGTAATTTTCAATATCATACGAGGCCAGCATCGTGAAACCGTTCGCAAAACCGGTTTCGGAAACATACACCCGATAGCCTTCGAAATCGGGGAGTTGAGAAAACTGGTCTGGTTCAGTTTCGCTTTTGACACCGTTCCAGCGGACTTCAATCGTGCCCTGATTAAATTCGTCTACTTTGGGGATGAGGGAAAAATCCGGTGCGGGAGGCGGGGCGGCACCTTTAAAGTCCGGCACGCCGTCGCCTTCATAGTACAATGTATCTCTCCGGGCGAATTCAAAAGTCGTATCTATTATCGTATCGCGGGGTAAATACAGGGTGTCAATTTCGACGATTTTCTTTCCTATATTATAAACGTGATATTTACCCTTGTAGCCGTCGCCGTCGGTATCGATACCGGGATTGTCGAATATCCACGATGCCCAGAGCGAGTTCAGGCCAAGATAGGTAAGATTGTGGGTCGGCCCCGGAGTACGCCAGTCGCGGTGATAGTGCTGCCCCATGACCACGGCAAAGGTAAACGGGGCGAAGTCTCCGGGTCCCAAAGTAAAGGGTCCCGAAGAAATGACATATCTGACATCGCCCCCGCCGCGAAGCGCATCGATATTTTCCGGTGGCGGCAACCAGCCGTCGGCGGAATGATCGCGCTGGGCGTCGGTTAAATCATAGTCGGTTTCGCCGTTGGCCATAAGGAAATACTTGTCGGCGTCACTTCGGGGTTCACCGAGATAGCCGCCAAAATATCGGACAGGAACCCCGGCCGGTGGTCTTTTATACGGCCCCCAGTTGAGCCCGCTGAAATAGTCGTTGACCCACCAGTTGAAATTGACACGAACCGTATCGGCCGGAGTACGAAGCACTTTTATTCCCGCAGCGGCGGTCGGGGAATATATGCCCTGATAGTCGCCTGTAATCGGGTTGGGATCTCCGTCATTATCGGCTGCCCAAGCGACGTTAATGGTATCGATCAATCCGGCTATGTACGGAGAAGGCATGGTTTTATAAAATCCTACTATGTCATCACGAGGGCTGCCTTTATTTTCTGTATAAATATCATTGTCGACATATAGACCGATATAGAGCCCGTTGATATCTCTGAACGTTATGTTTCCGATTTTAAGATCGAACAGGATAAAATCGTCCGCGTAGTCATAACCCCAGGCATAGCTGCGCTGGATGACCTTTACGCCAATCGGGCGGTGGACGCGGCCGGTGGCATTATCAAAGCCGGTTAAGTCGCGGATGTCGAGGGTGTCACAATAGTAGCATTCAAAATCCTGTTGCGATACTGCGTCTTGAAATTCCGGTGAAGAGCGGTCGTTGGTGGAACGCAGGATAATATGGCTGTTTGGCAGTGTATCGGGCCAGAATTCCGAGGCCTGGTCCCAGTCGCCCCATCCGGCCGTGGAAACAAGCGTGTCGCGCCCGACAATCGCCCCTATCCACAGGCGCATGCCCCAAAGGTATGTATTTTGGGTATTTTTGGGGTAGGTCAGAGATTGAGCATACTGTCCCGAAAACGGATCGAGCAGGGGAGCGTCGGTATCCTTTCCGAATATCCCGAAATTGGTTATCATCATGTTTATCTGATTGACGTTCTGGGAGGCGATTTCCCGAATGGGATAAAGCTGGTTGGATCGGGATTTCTGAATATCGTTTCTTTCCGGCTCAAACGACGGGCGGGCGTTAATAGAGGCGGTTAGTGAGGTTAGTAGAATGGCAAACAAAGCGGTCCTGGCAATGTGTCTCATCAAAGTGTTCCTGTCAATAACTCCTCTATTTAATTATTACGAACTTGCCAACATAATTGCCAAATTCTGAGGTCACAGAATAATAATAAATTCCGGAGACAATTGCCATTCTATTTCTTGTGATTAAATCCCATGAGTCATGCATCGATCCGGGAGCGCCGGGAGGAAAATCGTGGTCGATTTCGCGGATAAGATCGCCGTCGAGGCTATAAATCCTTATTGTGCATTTGTGCGGAAGATTGGCGAAATTCAGGGCTCTGGTAAATTCGGCGGGCATATTCTGTTGACCATTTTCCCACCCTTCATAATGCTCGCGATAGCCGCCGTTAATATAATACGGATTTGGGTATACCACCACGTCGAGACCGCTTTCGACGGCATAATCGCTTGACGGAAGGGCGAACTGTCGAAAGACATTTTCATAGGGATTGGTTTCGTGCGAACCGAGTTTGCGGCTCGGGTTGCCCTGATCGAAAGCCGTGACGGAAACGTAATATTGCCGCGACGGCAGAAGATTGCGAATTTTGTAGCTGTACTCAAAATATTTAAACCGGCCATCATTGGTTAATACGTCGGGCCAGTAAATTCTGGCACTGTCAACGTTCATGGTCGGAGGATAAGGCTCGTTCGGGAATCTTTTATGGATCGCCAGAGTATCGTACAGATTCGACTGGTTCCAGTCGTGACGGGTAAAGTAATACTGGTCGTATGATTGGGTCTGATAATTGTAATGGCTGAACAGGTCATTTTCCGATGCATACCGTTCGGGATCGAAGTTTTCGCCGTACATATTTTTTAAATCGGCTAAATCAAAGGGCTGATCCACAATTTGCCAGCGGCCATATGTGCTGTCATATTCCCAGCGGTCGAAATTAAGATAATCGTACGACGATAATATGGTGAAGTTGCCCGGCAGACCGGTTTCCGAGATATAAACCCGGTAACCTTCGAAATCGACGCGGTTGAGGAAAGGATCCACGCTCGTTTCGCTTTTCAGGCCGTTCCAGCGCACTTCAATGTAGCCGACGTTGTATTCATCGACGCCGGGATTAAGAGTAAATTCGGGGGCCGTCGGGGGAGACGCCCCCACGAAATCGGGGATGCCGTCACCGGTATAATAAAGAGTATCACTCCTGATATATTTGTAAGAGGTATCGTAAATGGTGTCGTGGGCCAAATAAATAGTATCGATGTCATCAATAACGTATCCGGCTTGCCTGATATGATATTTTCCCTTAAATCCGTTGCCGTCGGTATCGACTCCGGGATTGTCGTAAATCCAGGATGCCCAAAGAGCATTTAATGCCAGATCGTCGAGATGCCGCGTGGCCGGTCCGGTTTCCGGAGCCCAATCTCCCTGCCAGTAATTCTGGCCCATAACGACGGCGAACGTAAAATCGACGGAATTGCCCGGGTAAAGGGTGTACGGCCCGATCGCCATGACGTACATAATATTGGAACCCTGATAGACGGGCTCCTCGGGAGGCGGCATCCAACCGTCGGCGGTAAAATCTCGCCAGCTGTCAATCAAGTCGTAGTCGACTTCTCCATTGGCCATAATATAATATTTATCCGCATCGGAGGCGGGTTCGCCATAATAGCCCCGGAACTGTCGCAGCGTTTGACCCGGTTTAGGCTTTTTTCTCGGTCCCCAGGACCAGTAATCGGTGGTATAGTCGATCGCCCACCAATTAAACGAAAAGTTGTGCTCGTTGGGGACGGGGCGCAAAAGCATCACCCCCGCGGCCGATGTCACCGCATAAAGCCCCTGGAACTGCTGGGAAACGGGGTCAGGATCACCGTCATTGTCGGCCGCCCAGGCAATATTAAAGGTGTCGCGCAGGCCGCTTACATAGGGTGATGGAAAATCTTTTAAAAATCCGACAATGTCATCACTGCCGCCGTACGGGCCGGTGTCACGATGGACGCTGTTATCGACGTACAGTCCGATATACACGTCGTTTATATCTCTAAAGGTTATATTCGATACCTGCATGTCGAAGAGGATAAAATCCTCCGCGTATTCATAGCCCCAGGCATAACTTCTTTGAGTAACCTTAACTCCGATCGGAATGTGAATACGCCGACTGAACAGGTCATAGCCCGTCCAACGTGAATCCCAGAGCGTATCACTATAGTACGATATGAAATCCTGATGAGACACGGCGCTGTCGTAACCGGGTTGATTGGGTTCAAGGATGGAACGGCGTTTGATTTCATTTAATGGTATCGTGTCGGGCCAAAATTCGCTCTGGACGCTCCAATCCTGCCATCCGGCGGTGGATACGAGCGTGTCACGACCGACTATCGCCCCGACCCAGAGCTGCATTTCATTCAGATAGTTTACGGCAAAACCTTTTGGATAAGATAAACTCGGAGCTTGAAGTCCTGTCGCCGGATTATAGACCGGTTGACTGGTGCCCAAACCAAACTGACCGAAATTTGAAATGGTCATGGCGACCAGGCCGACGTCCTGAACGGCCACGCGCTTGAGCAAAACCTCGCGTTCATTAAACAGCGCGTGGGATTTGACTTCGCGATATTCCTGTCGGGCAAAAGCACTATTTACAATAAAGACGGCGCTGAGCAACAGGAAGGGGATAAATTTAATGTTCATAGATCGTGCTGCCTCAGTGCCGGTTATAAAATGATGACAATTTTCCCCAATTGGTTGCCATATTCGGATTCGACCGAATAATAATAAATTCCGGAAACAACCGCCTGCGTGTTCCTGGTTATCAGGTCCCAGGTTTCGTGCATGGCCTCAGGATCTCCAGGAGGGACGTCGTGATCAATTTGTCTTACAAGGTCACCATCGAGCGTATAAATCCGGATCGTGCACTTATGGGGGAGGTTGGCGAAATGCAGTGCGCGGGTTCGTTCAGGAGGCAAATATGCGTCGGTCGATCCTTCCAATCCCCTCGCATGATAGTTGGCGTCAATACGATACGGATTAGGATAGACGACGACGTTGAGTTTATTTTCTATAACCTTGTCGGCCGAATTCTGAGGAAATTCTCCGACCACATTAATCAGGGGGCTGGTTTCAAGCGAAGTGAGGCCGAACCCGGGGGAGCCGTAATCGAAAGCGGTGACGGTTACATAGTACAGCAATGAAGGCAGCAGGTCACGGACGATATATTCATATTCAAAATATTTGAATTCGCCGTTTTCAGTAAGTTCATCCGGGTAATAAATGGCCGCCGAATCCGGATCGATGGTCGTCGGATAAGGTTGATCGGGATAAATCTTATGGATCCGGAAGGTATCCAGAAGATTGCTCTGATTCCAGTCCTGAGGGACAAAGTAAAATATGGAATCCTCGCCGGATGGATTGGGTACCATCAAGGGGTGATCAACATCGTGCATAAGAGGGTCGAAGTATTCACCGTACAAGGACTGCAACTGAGTCAGAGTGAAAGGAATGTCCAGCAGCTCCCACGCCTGATGATTTCGGACATAGGTCCAGCGGTTAAAATCTTCTCGATCATACGAGTTCAGCAGTACAAAGTCTTTTATTTGTTTGCTCATCGAGTACATAACGCGGTAACCTTCAAAGTCGTAATCTCCGGAAAATCTGTCGGGCGTCAATTCGCTGGCGAATCCGTTCCATCTGATCACCAAACGGCCCCGGTTGAATTCGTCGACCTCAGGCTGCACCCTTAGCTTCGGAGCCGGGGGCGGTTGAGCACCGATAAAATCAGGAACACCATCGCCTTCGTACCACGTGGTATCGCACGTGCCGAAAATGTAGGTCGTTTCCGGCGGATCGACCTGATCGTTAATTTCCAGAGTGGTGTCGAGGCAGCAAATTCTATATTTTCCGAAATACCTGTCACCGTTGCTGTCTATATGCGGATTGTCATATATGAACGACGCCCATTTTGAGTTGTATGCCAGGCTGTCAAAATCGAGAGAGTTGTAATATGTTTCGGGCTGCAGAGGATTAAAAAGGTCCTTGAAATCGTTACCGTGGACATGAAGGTTATTGGCACAAATATAAGCGAACGTTACCGGCAGCACCTCACCCGGGGACAGGTTAAAGGGGCCGAACGACAGCAAATAGCGGGCGTCGAAACCATTGGCGAAGTCCGTCGCCGAAGTCGGGGGTGAAAGCCAGCCGGCCGACGTGTGGTCTTTGGCCGTAAACATCTGATCGTAATCGAACTCCTGGTTCTGCATCACATAATACTTATTCCGGTCTCCCAGAGGAGTTCCGAGGACACCGCTCATATCTCTAAACGGATGTTCGGGTGTACCTGCTTTTCGAGGCCCAAAATCGAGTGCGGCACTGCTGTAGTTGGTGATCCACCAGTTAAACGAATACTTCAGGGAATCGGACGGGGTCCTGACAACCCGAACCCCGGCTACACTGCGGCAGCTGGTTGACGTAAAATTGCCCGATTCATCGGGGTCGCCGTCATTATCCATTATATAAGCTACATTTATGGTATCCCTGAAGCCGCACGGGGAATCGGTCGGGTGGTCTTCTCGGAAGCCGCAAATGTCATCATCGTAGCCGGCGGAACCTGATTTCGATACATGATGCACGTCGCCGTCGACATAAATTGCCATATACACCTGCTCGAGCTCGCGACGCCCAATATTTTTAATGGAATAATCAAAAAGGATAAAATCGCGTGCATAGGCATAACTCCAGGCGTAGCTGCGCTGGGTGACTTCGACGTTCAGCGGACGGTGGGGACGGCCATCGGCATTGTCGGTATTGACATAGGTTGGATCGGTTAACGTGTCGGCATATACCGCAATAATGTCCTGCTCGGACTTTGCCTGCGCGTCGAAAAAAGGATTACTCGGCTCAATCGACCTGTAGGTAATGTCGCCGAACGGATAAGGAGACGGCCAGAATTCCACAACACTGTAATAATCATCGACGCCGATTGAAACAAGTGTATCCCGCCCGACTATGGCGCCGATCCAGAATCCGCCGACGTAGAGGTGCTCGACCTTGCTGTTGGCCGGGAAATAGCAGGAAGGAGCCGCATTTCCCGTCAGAGGATCGGTCTGTGCTCCCAGATAACCCAAGCCGAATTGCCCGATGTTCGTCACGGTAATATTTACATTATTAATATTATGAACGGCAATTGTTACATATGGGTTGTTTGAAGCGGCGGCCTTTGTTAACCGTGCTCCGGGTTTAAGGTAGGAAGACTCTTTGGGTGACTCCAGGGCTTTTGCCGAGTCGAACGGTGATGCGATAAAAAGAATGCACAGGAGACAGAATGAAGCCGCCCGGAAGCTGTCCCAACCTGTAATTTTGCTCATTTTGTCAAATGCCCTTTACAGCACGATTATCGTCTGCGCCCGATATTGTGGGCGTCGGCAAATATATATAAGGATTAGTCAATTGATGGCGGCTCAAATGAAATGGACAAGGCGGATACCCTCGTATCCGCCTTGTCCAAAATAGTAAATTACATAATAATGACGAGTTTGCCAACCTGATTGCCATATTCGGATTCAACCGAATAATAATAAATCCCCGACACGACCGCCTGTGTATTTCTGGTAATCAAATCCCAGATTTCGTGCATACTCTCGGGTGAGTCCATGGGCTTGTCGTGGTCTATTTCGCGAACCAGGTCACCGTCGATCGTATAGATTCTGATAGTACACTTATTGGGCAAATTGGCAAAATGTATGGCTCTTTGGCGATCCGGGTTCGTTTGGTTGATATCTGTGTTGCGTCCTTCGAAATTGCCGCCTTCGGGGGTTTGATAGTTGGCATCGATACGATATGGGTTAGGATAAACGACAACGTTTAATCCTTTCTCCTGCACCTCAGAGTTGGTGTACTGCGCATATTCGGAGATCATATTTCTCGTTACGGCCGTTTCCAACGAAGGAAGACCGCTCGTGGGCGAGCCGTAGTCGAATGCGGTGACAGAAACATAGTACAACTGGGACGGAAGCAGTTTACGAATCGTATACTCGTATTCATAATATTTGAAATACCCGTCGGGGGTAAGCTCTTCAGGATGATATACGGCCGCAGAATCGGGATTAACACTGATCGGGAGCGGTTCATCCGGATAAGTCTTATGAATCAGGGTAGTATCGGTCAAGTCGGATCGGTTCCAGTCTTGTGGTGTAAAAAAGTAGTACTGGCCATCGGCAGCATCGTAGAACAAATTATCAACGTTGTAAAGCTCAGGATTAAAATTATCCCCGTACAAATCCTGCAATTGTGCCAGAGTAAACGGCGTTTGCCTGATAACCCATATGCCATTATCGCTATCATATTCCCAGCGGTTAAAGTCATCTATGTCATAAGAAGTGAGAAGTACGAACTGTTCCGGGTCGGAAGAAAGTGAATTGTATACCCGATATCCTTCAAAATCTATAAGTCCGCTGAAGTTATCGGGGGTAGTTTCCGATTCAAAGCCGTTGAATCGAACCCTCAACTCGCCTTCGTTGTATTCATTAACCGTGGGATATACCCAGAATTTCGGGGGCACGGGAGGACGAGCACCTTCGAAGTCAGGCTCACCGTCACCCTCATACCACATAGTATCGGCCTTCACGCATACCGTCAGTGTTTCGGTCACCAGGGGATCGAGCGAAATCGTGTCGATTTGGCTGCCCTCTTCTTTACAACAAATGCGGTATTTCCCGAAATACTTATTTCCGTTGGTATCACGGTTGGGATTATCATAGATCCATGAAGCCCACACGGAATTCAATCCAAGGTCTTTGAAATTGAGCGAATCGTAGAAGTTCTGGGGCATCTGGGGATTCCACAGATTCTTAAAATCTTCGCAATGGCGGTGAAAATCCCGTCCGCCTACGTATGCGAAACTAACCCGGAGTACTTCGCCGGGTGAAATATTAAAGGGACCGAATGAGAGCAGATATCTGGTATCAAAACCGTCGGCAATATCTCCGGCCTGCGGCCCTGGAGGCAGCCAGCCTTCGGCGGTCTGATCGACGGCACTGAATATCTGGTCATAATCGAATTCTTCGTGCCGCATGATATAGTATTTGTTTTTGTCACCTTCAGGCGTGCCCAGAAATCCGCCAAAATCTCTGAACGGGTCGGTCGGTGTTCCGGATTTACGCGGCCCAAAATCCAGGTTCGGGGCCGTATTAGAAACCCACCAGTTGAACGAATATTTCAGCGAATCCGAAGGAGTTCTTACAACCCTGGTTCCCGTAACGTGTGGCACATCAAAGCCGCTGGGGCAGGTCAGAGAAGCATCATTTAGTTTACCGTCATTATCCGCAATCCATGCGATATTGATGGTATCGCGGAATCCGCACGCCGGATCTATATTGGGCAGGGGTGTGGGGATATCTCTTTTAAATCCGCAGATATCATCTTTAAATTCTTCACCGGAAGAAGAGCTTGCCGGGCCGACGTCGCCATCGACATAAATACCCATATAAACCTGATCCAAATCCCTTCGGCCGATATTCTTAATGGCGTAATCGAACAGGATAAAATCCTCGGCATAGCTGTAAGACCAACCCAGACTCTTTTCAGTTATTTCTATATTCAAAGGCTGATGAGGGCGACCATCGATAGGATCAATCGAAACATAGCTTTGATCCGTGAGGGTATCAGTATAGTGGGCGATAAAATCCTGCTCGGAAAGGGCCCCGGCCA